>JANXWL010000029.1 GCA_025351225.1 Methylotenera sp.
CAAGCACCGAAACCGTGTTATCGCCCTGATTGGTAATGTAAGCAAAGCTGTTTTTGTGGGGCAAAGGCGTGCACGCGCATAGCAGCAAAACAGTGAATAAACCCAAGAATAAATAAAGTATTTTCATCAGCAGCATTGTAAAACTAATTGTATGCTTTCCCAAATACAGCTTTCAATAGTGGCAAAAATATGAAAAAATAACATAAATAATTTAGGTAGTTGCAATATGTTAGATCGTGACGGATTTCGCCCAAACGTGGGGATTATTCTGTGTAACGCTCAAAATCAGGTGTTTTGGGGCAAGCGTATTCGTGAACACGCTTGGCAGTTTCCACAAGGTGGCATTAAATACGGCGAAAGCCCAGAGCAAGCCATGTATCGTGAGCTGATGGAGGAGGTTGGCTTGCGTCCAGAGCATGTGGAGATTATGGGTCGCACGCGTGATTGGCTGCGCTATGAGGTGCCGACTAGCTGGGTAAAGCGCGAGTGGCGCGGCAGCTATAAAGGTCAAAAGCAAATTTGGTATTTGCTGCGCATGGTGGGCCGCGATACCGATGTTTCCTTGCGCGCAAGCGAGCACCCTGAGTTTGACGCATGGCGCTGGAGCGACTATTGGGTGCCTATTGAAGATGTAATAGAGTTTAAGCGCGATGTTTATAAAGCTGCATTGAACGAGCTATCGACACACTTGCATCACAAAATTAAATCAAGCCTGCACCCCAAAAATGAGACAAAGCAGTTTTGATTGGATTGTAGGAGCGATTTTTAAATCGCGATAAATGGTGAAATTCGCGATATAAATATCGCTCCTACAGCTGTCCCATCATTTCGCCAAGCTTGATACTGCGAGCAGGCTGCCAGTCGGCATTAAATTGCAATGCGCCTTTTTTAAACAGCATAACCACTGTTGAGCCTAGCAAAAAGCGCCCCATTTCATCACCTTGTTTTAGAAGGATATTGTTGTCTAAATAAGTCCAAGTGCGAATATTTTTGCCACGTGGCGGGTTGATAATGCCGTTTTTTATGCCATCAATCGCTTCGTGCCAAACAGTGGCCATGCTGCCGACAATAGTTGCGCCTACTAGCACCATTACAAATGTACCATACTGCGCCGATTCAAACTCACACACCACGCGTTCATTGCGTGCGAACAAGTTGGGCACATTGGCCGCCGTAGTTGGGTTTACCGAGAACAAGTCACCAGGCACGTAAGCCATCGTTTTTAATGTGCCATCGCAAGGCATGTGGATACGGTGATAATCTTTTGGGCTTAGATACAAGCACGCAAAATGACCATTTTCAAACTGACTGGCTAGCTTAGCATTACCTGCAACTAGTGCTAATGTTGAATAGTTGTGACCTTTTGCCTGAAAAATTTGGTCTTGTTGAATGCTACCAAACTGACTAATAGCGCCGTCTACAGGGCAAATAAACGATGCGTTTGCAATTGGTCGTACGCCTGCTTTAAGTGGTCGCGTAAAAAAGTCGTTAAAGCTGACATAGCTTGCAATATCAGGGTTTGCGGCTTCAGTCATGTTCACGTGATAGCGCTTTACAAACCAAGCAATTACGTTGGTTGTGAGTGCGCCATATTGCTTACTTGCAAGTTTGCCAGCAAGCGCAGTAATGGCTTGTTTGGGTAGGCAATATTGTAAGATGATTGAGAACTGCATAGTCAACCCTTAGATTGTTTGTCATTCTGAGCGTAGCGAAGAATCCGAAGTATTGCAACTAAACTACTGGATTCTTTGCTACGCTCAGAATGACCAAAAGTAATAAAAAAGGGCGGGGTGCTGTTTAGCCGCCCGCCCTAACCAAAGCCTATCGACTAAAAACTAAAACTAGTTTTTAGATTGATCCACTAATTTGTTTTTTGCAATCCAAGGCATCATAGCGCGTAGTTGGCCACCTACTTGCTCAATTGGATGAGCTGCGTTTAAGCGACGACGTGCAACCATTTCTGGATAATTGGTACGGCCTTCTAAAATAAACTGTTTTGCGTAATTACCATTTTGAATATTTTTTAGGCACTCTTTCATTGCAGCACGGGCTTCACCGCCAATCACGCGTGGGCCAGTGACGTATTCGCCATATTCAGCGTTGTTGCTGATTGAGTAATTCATGTTGGCAATACCGCCTTCATACATTAAATCCACAATCAATTTAAGTTCATGCAAGCACTCAAAGTAGGCCATTTCTGGCGCGTAACCAGCTTCTGTTAATGTTTCAAAGCCAGCTTTTACTAGCTCAACCGCGCCGCCGCATAATACTGCTTGTTCGCCGAATAAGTCGGTTTCAGTTTCTTCGCGGAAGTCAGTCTCAATCACGCCACCTTTAGTGCCGCCATTAGCCGCTGCGTATGATAGTGAAAGCTCTTTAGCTTTGCCAGATGTATTTTGATACACCGCGATTAATGAAGGTACGCCGCCGCCTTTTAAATATTCGCTACGTACCGTATGGCCTGGGCCTTTTGGTGCAATCATAATTACGTCTAAGTCGCTACGCGGCACAATTTGGTTGTAATGAATATTAAAACCGTGCGCGAATGCTAACGCAGCACCTTTTTTCAAATTAGGTGCAACTTCTGCATGAAAAATGCCTGCCATTGTTTCATCTGGTAATAGCAACATCACAACATCGGCTTCTTTAACTGCATCTGCAATATCCATCACATTGTGGCCAGCACCAACGGCTTTAGCCCATGAGCTGCCTTCTTTACGCAAACCGATTGTCACAGTAACGCCGCTGTCTTTTAGGTTGGCAGCATGCGCGTGGCCTTGCGACCCGTAACCCACGATGGTTACTTTTTTGCTTTTAATAATGCTTAAATCTGCATCTTTATCGTAATACACTTTCATTTCTTTTTCCTTATCGTTCAAATAGTTATAGTTTTAAAATTCTGTCGCCACGCCCGATGCCAGATGCACCAGTACGCACGGTTTCTAAAATTGCTGTTTTGTCTAAGCTTTCGATAAAAGCGTCTAATTTAGTGCCTGAGCCGGTAAGCTCAATAGTAAAACTGCCATCTGCCACGTCGATAATACGGCCGCGGAAAATGTCGCACATACGTTTCATTTCATCTCTAAAAGCTGCGGTTGCTTTCACTTTTACTAGCATTAACTCGCGCTCGATATATTTGCCATCGTTTAAATCGAGTACTTTGATGACATCGATAAGCTTATTGAGCTGTTTGATAATTTGCTCAATCACTTCATCCGATCCGCTGGTGACAATGGTCATACGCGACATGGTGGCATCTTCAGTCGCTGCCACGGTGAGAGATTCAATATTGTAGCCACGTGCCGAAAACAAGCCTGCCACGCGCGATAATGCGCCAGCTTCGTTTTCGATAAGAATTGAAATAATGTGTTTCATATCAATCAATCCTCGTGTCTTTCTTTGTTATCTTTTTTTAGCACCATTTCAGATAAGCCTTTGCCAGCTGCAATCATTGGAAACACGTTTTCGTCTTGATCGGTAATAAAATCCATAAACACAAACTTATCTTTTTTGGCAAATGCTTCTTTTAATGCACCTTCTACATCAGCAGGATTGGTAATTTTCATACCTACGTGACCATAAGATTCAGCCAGTTTTACAAAGTCTGGCAAGCTATCCATGTATGATTCTGAATAACGATTTTCGTAGAAAAACTCTTGCCACTGACGCACCATGCCTAGGTAGCGGTTATTCAGCATAATCACTTTAATCGGCAAGCCATATTGCGCACAGGTAGAAAGCTCCTGAATATTCATTTGAATACTGCCTTCACCCGTCACACAAGCTACTTGCGCGTCTTTATCGGCAAACTGGCAACCCATCGCGTACGGCAAGCCTACGCCCATGGTGCCTAAGCCGCCAGAGTTAATCCAACGACGCGGTTTATCAAACTTGTAATATTGGGCAGCCCACATTTGGTGTTGGCCGACATCAGAGGTTACGTAAGCATCGCCCTTGGTGACTTCCCACAATTTTTCAATCACGTATTGTGGCTTAATCACAGTGGTGGAGTTTTGATACACCATCGATTTAACGCCACGCCATTCATCAATCTGCTTCCACCAAGCGCTAATATTATTCCCAATATTATTCTTTGTGCTCTCAGCAGCCCCCTTGGTTTCTAAATACAAGGCCTCATTCATTTCAGACAGCACCGATTGCACATGCCCAACAATTGGCACATCCACTTTTACGCGTTTAGAGATGCTAGATGGATCCACGTCAATATGAATAATGGTGCGTTTTTTACTTAAAAAATCTTTTGGGTCGCCAATCACGCGGTCATCAAAGCGTGCACCAACGGCAATTAACACATCGCAGTTTTGCATCGCCATATTGGCTTCGTAGCTACCATGCATGCCCAGCATACCTACAAATTGCGGGTCGCTAGCAGGGTAGCCGCCTAAGCCCATTAGTGTGTTGGTAACTGGATAACCTAAAGTGCGCGCGAGCTTGACTAACTCTGGTGCGCCATCGCCCAACACTAAGCCACCACCCGTATAAATCATTGGACGTTTGGCTTCTAGCAATAATTTAATCGCTTTTTTAATTTGTCCGCTGTGGCCTTTAAGTACAGGGTTGTACGAGCGCATTTCGACGGATTTTGGATAAAAATAATCAGCTAAATGTGCCGTAATATCTTTAGGAATATCTACTACCACAGGCCCAGGACGACCAGTAGCTGCGATATAAAACGCTTTTTTTATGGTGGCTGCGATATCTTTAACATCTTTCACCAAAAAGTTATGTTTGACGCAAGGACGCGTTACGCCAACCATGTCCACTTCTTGGAAAGCATCCATACCAATCGCTGGCACAGGTACTTGACCGCTGATAACAACGATAGGAATCGAATCCATGTAGGCAGTAGCGATGCCAGTTACCGCATTTGTCGCGCCTGGGCCGCTGGTAACCAGTGCCACGCCAACCAAACCAGTGGCGCGCGAATAAGCATCCGCGGCGTGTACAGCGGCTTGCTCGTGACGCACTAAAATGTGCTTAAAGCCATTTTGTTTGTAAATTTCGTCGTAAATGTGCAACACTGCACCACCAGGATAGCCAAATACAAATTTGACTTTTTCCTCGTTTAAACAACGTATAACGATTTCAGCACCAGTGATTGGCGCCTTAGTGTCGGCGGTTTTTTTTGCTTGTGAATCCATAATACCTAGATTTTTTGCGATTTAATGTTCAACCCTAAACCTTAACCGTTTAGTGGCATTTGGTCAAGGTAAGCAGCTTGTAAACCATTCAAAATTAACTAAAAATTAATTTTTAGATGCTGGTTGTAGAAGAAGTAATTAGATTTATTGGTCTAGCGGCGGCGCAACTTTTAGCAGTTCTTCAATTGTGGTCATGCCAGCCGCGACTTTCTCAGCACCGTTTAGCATGAGTGGTTGCATGCCTTCTTGATAGGCTAAATTTCTAAGTTGGCTTAAGTCGGTTTCTGGTTTGATGAGTTTGCGTAACTTAGGTGTGATGGTGAGCATCTCGTAGATGCCGCTACGGCCGCGATAGCCTGTATTGCGGCAATCGACACAGCCTACGGCTTTCATCACGCCATTGGGTTTTGTGGCTTTAAAAGGATGCGTGATTGATGCCCATTCTGCATCGGTAATGTCATGCGGTGCTTTACAGGCGGGGCATAGCGTGCGCACTAAGCGCTGCGCCATAATGCCAAGTACAGACGAGTGAATTAAGTAAGCAGGCACGCCTAAATCTAATAGCCGCGTAACGGCAGAAGGTGCGTCGTTGGTATGCAGAGTGGATAATACCAAATGACCTGTTAATGCGGCTTGAATCGCCATATCGGCAGTTTCAATATCGCGAATCTCGCCTACCATAATAATGTCGGGGTCTTGCCGCATTAGTGTACGAATACCATCGGCAAAATTAAGGCCAATATTGGTTTGCACTTGCATTTGGTTAAAGGCAGGCTCTACCATCTCAATCGGGTCTTCCACCGTGCTTACGTTAACTTCTGGCGTAGCAAGCTGCTTAAGCGTGGAATACAAAGTGGTGGTTTTACCCGAGCCAGTAGGACCTGTTACCAAGATAATGCCATTTGGCGTGGCTGTCCAATGTGCCCATAAATCGGCTTGTTTTTTAGAGAAGCCTAGCTGAATAAAATCTTGCACGATGACATCGGGCGTAAAAATCCGCATCACCAGCTTCTCGCCAAATGCTGTGGGCATGGTGGATAGACGCAGCTCAATCTCTGAGCCGTCATTGCTGATGGTTTTAATGCGGCCATCTTGCGGACGGCGTTTTTCCACCATATCCATACGGCCAAGCAGTTTGATGCGGCTGGTGATGGCATTCATGATGTTTGACGGCAATTGATACACCTGATGCAGCACGCCATCAATACGAAAGCGCATCATGCCCATATTACGACGTGGCTCTAAATGGATGTCACTGGCGCGCTGTTCAAACGCATATTTAAACAACCAATCCACAATGTTCACCACGTGTTGCTCATTGGCGTCTAAGTTTTTATCTTTGCCAAGCTCAACTAATTGCTCAAAATTTTGCACGCCTACAATTTGGCCTGCTTTTGCTGTATTGGCAGAGCTAATTGAGTGCGCAAGGTTGTAAATCTCGGGTAAATAACGGCTGATTTCTAGCGGATTGGCAACAACTAGTTTGATGCTCATACCCAAAATACGCTCTAAATCGGGTATCCATTCGGTGTGAAAAGGGTCGGCTGTGGCTATCGTGGCCTCGCCACCTTTGGCAGAAATCGGCATAATTTTAAGCCGCTCGGCATACGCTTTTGAAACCATTTGTGCGGCCGAAGTGAAATCGAGTTTTAACGGGTCTATATGGTAGAAATCAAGCTCAGATTGCCCTGCAAGCCAGCGCGACAAAAAATCTGCATTCATCACCTTATGCGGTGCGCGCAAATCTTTCCATTTTTGCTCGCCAACAATAATAATCGGGTGCAAGTTCGAGCTGTCGAGTTTGCGGTCTTTATATAGCTTTTCAGCCTCGTGTTTATCTAGCCTGCCGTCACTCACCAGCATGCGCAGCACATCGCCCAAGCTAAGTTTGGTTTTTGATTTAACGATAGTGGTGGCTTTAATCATGCTATACCCTTAACTATTTTTAATGCGCAATGATAAATCGATAGCGCGAATATTTTTGGTGAGCGCACCAACAGACATGCGGTCTACGCCAGTGAGTGCAATTGCACGTACTGAGCTTAAATTAACACCGCCAGAAGCCTCTAGCTTAGCGCGACCGTGGTTAATGACAACAGCCTCGCGCATATCTGAAAGGCTAAAGTTATCTAGTAAAATGCTGGTTGCGCCTGCTGCCAACGCTTGGTTTAACTCATCCAAGTTTTCAACCTCAATTTGAATGCTGGTATTTTTATGTAGTTTTGCGGCTTGTTCCAACGCTGCTGCAATGCTGCCTGCAGCAGCAATATGGTTTTCTTTAATTAAAATGCCGTCATATAAAGCTAAGCGTTGATTACTGCCACCACCCACAGTTACCGCATATTTTTGCGCCAAACGTAAGCCTGGCAAGGTTTTGCGTGTATCTAAAATCTCTACTTTGGTGCCAGATGCCGCCAACACATAAAGCCTTGTGTGCGTAGCAACGGCAGATAAAGTTTGCAAAAAGTTAAGTGCGCAACGCTCGGCAGTCAGTATGGCACGCGCATTACCGTTAATTTTACACAGCAACTGATTAGCCGAGACCTTTTCACCTTCATTTACTAACCATTTGATTTTAATATCTTTATTAACGTGATGAAAGCAAGCCTCAACCCAATCAATACCACAAATAACCGCATCTTCGCGTGAAATAATGGTGGCCTCAGCGTGGTTAGTTTCAGGAATCAGCAAAGCTGTTAAATCACCACTGCCAATATCTTCTAGCATAGCGGTAAATACGCTTTGGTTGACTAAATCAATAAAGGCTTGTGAGCCGCGTGGGTATTGCTGGGTAAATAGAGCAGTTGTCATAATTGCATTATAATGCAGATAGACAATTAAAAAAGTACCCAAATCATGAAGCTACTCTACACCCCCAACAGCCCCTATGCCCGCAAAGTGCGCATTGTCGCGCTCGAGAAGCACATTGACTTGGCGCTGCAAGAAGTCGTACTGGCCGACCCCGATTGCCCTGTAAGCAACCACAACCCACTCGGCAAAGTGCCCGTGCTAGTGCTAGATGATGGTGATGATTTGTATGATTCGCGTGTGATTGTGGAGTATATCGATAACCACGCCCCAGGTGCGCATTTAATTCCACAAGATAACAGCAGCAAAATTTGGGTGCGCCGCTGGGAGGCGCTTGCGGATGGGGTTTGCGACGCAGCTATTGCCGCTATGTTAGAAGGCCGCCGCCCCAAAGCGCAGCAATCGCAAGCCAATGTTGATAAACAGCTAGCTAAAGTAATGCGCGGACTTGAAGCGCTTAATTTGGATATTACCAAGAAAAAATGGTGCGTAAATGAGACTTTTAGCTTGGCGGATATTGCGCTGGGCTGTATGTTGGGTTATGTGGATTATCGACATAAGCAGTTGAATTGGCAAGATAATTACCCTAATTTGGCTAAGCATTATGGTATTTTGGTGAAACGGCCGAGCTTTAAACAGACCATGCCAATGGTGGGGTGACTCTTAAGATAACCAATTTTAAGTTAAGGGACTCAAGTTATGGAACTTTGGCAAACACTTACCGCAGCTGTTCTAGGAAACGCAATAGTTCTCACAGTCCTTGGCTGGCTTGGAAAATCACTTCTCGAAAAACTTATTCTGCGCGACAGTAAACGATTTGAGGTGGAAATTAAAGCAAAGGCTGATGCAACAATTGAGCAGCTAAAGAATGAATTGCAACTTCGTACCATTGAGCACCAGATAAAGCTCTCTCGCTTGCATGAGAAAAGAGCCAGTGTTATAGCTGATATGAATGCGCTGTTAGCGGAGGTAATGTGGGAGGCGGAGAGTTTTTTGTCGCCAATGGAGTTTTCTGGGGAGCCTGACAAGCGACAGAAACAACAGGTAGCAATGAATAAGTTAACTGAGTTTTTCCGGTACTTTGATAAGAACAGAATATATTTGCCAGCCGAGCTTTGCGAAACTATGGAAAATATTGCTCTTCAAGTCAGGCAGCACGTTATTAAGTTTGGTGTTTACCTGCATTGGGATGAAGGGAACCTTATGGAGCATACTCGAAAAGAGAAAACAGATGCTTGGATTGGTGGCTGGACCGCCCTTAAGACTGACATTCCGACTATCCGCGCCCAACTTGAGAATGAATTTCGAGCTTTACTGACCCCAGCCAAATAGCGGGCACAAATCGGTTTGTATTAAAATAAATTCTTTTTCGCCTTTGGGCGAGTCACTTTACTTTTGCTTGCTCAAAAGAAAGTAACCAAATAAAAGAGCACTCCGCTGCCGCTTATTTCCTTCGTTCTTAGCGCCGCATCTGCGTGGTGACTGCGGAACTCGCGACTTAGGCACTCAAACAGTCCTCGTCACCTTGCACCTGCCGCTCAAGCCGAAGGCGCGGCACAGGGTTTTAAAGTCAAAAGCAAAACCATACGATTGCCACATTACTTACCAAAACACAAAATCTCTTAATTTTCGTCATTCCGACGGGAGCTTTTTTGTAGTGTAAAAAGCGAACCACGGAATCCATTGGCTTTTTGTTTCGTTTTAAAATGGATGGTCGTTCCTAGAAACTCGACTTTTAATATTTGTTTTTTGCTCTCGTTTTCCTGCCTACGCTGGAATGAAAGTGGCGCTTAGCGATTTTACCCCTTTACCGCGCCCAAGGCTTGAGCAAGCGCTGGGTTAAATGGCGAGGACTGTTTGAGGATTGAAAATCCGAGTTCCGCAGCCCCGCTTGACAATTAAAAGTTTGCGTTGCGCTAAGACCGAGGGAAAAAACGGCAGCGGGGTGCTGCTTTCTTTGGTTACTTTCTTTTTAAGCACTTAAAAGAAAGTAACTAGCCGTCGGGCTACCCCCGACTTACAACTCAATTAATTACCTTAAATTTCACTCGAGCAAAAAACAATGCCCTGAAAGCCGCATGGATATTGGCTTGCAGTACGATTATTTTAACCTAAATCGCTGTAGTAATAATGCCGCCACCTAAACAAACATTGCTCTCGTACACCACTGCAGATTGGCCAGCGGTTACTGCCCACTGTTTTTGACCAAATTTTATTGTGACATTTTCTTTGTCTAAAGCGTCAATTTCACACGGCGCATCAGGTTGACGATAGCGTGTTTTTGCAGCATATACCCAGTTGGTAATCGGGTCTTCATTGTCTATCCATGTGAGTTGGCTGGCGGTTAAACCATCACTTTGCAATAGCGAATGTTCATGGCCTTGCACGACAATCAGCTCATTTTTAACCATATCTTTTGCTGCCACAAACCATGGCTCACCGTTGCTATCGCGGCTGCCGCCGATTTTTAAGCCTTGGCGCTGGCCTAGTGTGTAATACATGAGGCCATCATGTTGACCAACAAGCTTGCCTTCAGGTGTTTTAATATCACCTGGTTTTTTGGGTAAATAACGTTGTAAAAATTCTTGAAAAGGCCGCTCACCAATAAAACAAATACCAGTGCTATCTTTTTTGTCATGGTTGATTAAGCCTGCTTGTTGCGCCATTTCGCGCACTTCACGTTTTAGTAATTTTCCTAATGGAAACAGGGTTTTACTTAATTGTGCCTGATTGAGGCGATACAAAAAATAGCTTTGGTCTTTACTGCCGTCGTCAGCTTTCATCAGCTGAAAAAGCCCAGGTTTTAGCGGATTTTCACGCACTTGTGCATAATGGCCAGTGGCGATTAAATCGGCGCCTAAGTTTATAGCGTGGTTGAGAAATGCTTTAAATTTAATCTCGGCATTGCACAAAATATCTGGGTTGGGCGTGCGGCCAGCCTCGTATTCGCTTAAAAAATTGGCAAATACGCGGTCTTTGTATTCTTTGCTAAAGTTAACGGCTTCAATATCAATGCCAATTTTATCGGCGATTGAAACCGCGTCAATTAAATCTTGCTTACTGCTGCAATATTCATCATCATCGTCATCCTCCCAGTTTTTCATAAATAGGCCAACAACATCATAGCCTTGTTGCTTTAATAGCATTGCGGTTACGCTAGAATCAACACCACCAGACAGGCCAACTACAACCTTCTTCTTACTCATGGTTTTTTTAGTCATAAGTTAGTAATCACTTCCAGCGGATAGCTTTTGCCTGCTAAATAATCTTCAATACACGTTAATACTTGCGGACTGCGCATTAAGTTGGCCTTTTCGCGAATTTCATCAATATCCATCCACACTGCGCGAATTATGCCCTCATCTAATTCTTGCATTGGGTAATGAATACCAACTTTGCCTATAAACGCAAAGCGCAAATAGGTGGTATTGCTTTGCGGGTGCTTCCATTGATATATGCCAAGTAGCGCGGTGGGTGCAAAATCGTAAGCGGCTTCTTCCATCGTTTCACGAGTCACTGCTTGTACCAGCGTTTCGTTATCTTCCAAATGGCCTGCAGGCTGGTTATAGCGGTTGCCGCGATCGGTTTCTTCTTCAACCAGCAAAAACTTTCCGCCTTGCTCAATAATGGCTGCGACGGTGGTATTAGGTTTAAATTGGCTAATTTTCATTTTTTGGTTTTCAAAGCGACTATCTTTTCTGCAGTGCATATAAATTGATACAGGTATTTTACCGCTAACTCGTACATTGCGGAAATACCGCATTATTTATTTTGAAAATTTAACTCAGTCCAGTAAAGTAAGCGCATGAATTTAATTAGCAGTAAAACCATTATTTTGGCTTCACAAAGCCCGCGACGCGTGGCACTGCTCAAACAAATAGGTATTGATTGTCTTGTAATGCCTGCCGATATTGATGAAACGCCTTTAAGCGATGAACCGCCAAGCGACTATGTGTTGCGCTTGGCCGAGCAAAAAGCATCGGCAATTGTTACAAAGCTAAATGGTCAGCATGCCAACCTTTTGATTTTGGCGGCGGACACTACCGTGGCACTGGGTAATGCCATTTTTGGCAAACCAGAAAATGAGGCAGATGCGTTTAATATGCTTAAAAAATTATCGGGCAGCACGCACCAAGTGCATACTGCCATTGCAGCAGCTTTTAAAGGCAAGCTTGAAACGGCAATAAATACCACGCAAGTGACAATAATGCCGCTTAGCGATGCTATGATAACTGAATATATTGCTACTGGTGAACCAACGGATAAAGCGGGTAGCTATGCTATACAAGGCCTTGCGGGCGCATGGGTTTCGCACATAGAAGGCAGTTATACTGGCGTGATGGGTTTGCCTGTGCATGAAACTGCGCTATTGTTAGACAAAATTTTAGGCTGATTAATTTAAGGTACTACAATTTAGGGCGAGGATTTGGGACAAGAGATATTAATTAATGTAACGCCGCAAGAAACACGCGTAGCGGTGATGGAGCAAGGCATCGCGCAAGAGCTGCATATTGAGCGCAGCTCGTCATTGGGTATTGTGGGCAACGTATATCGTGGCAAGGTGTGTCGGGTGCTGCCTGGTATGCAATCGGCATTTGTAGAGATTGGTTTACAGCGTGCAGCATTTTTGCATGCGGCCGATATTATGGAATGCCATATTGGAGGCGAGCTGCCTAGTGAGCGGCCGATTCAAGAGGTGTTACACGAAGGTCAATCTATCATCGTGCAGGTGATTAAAGAGCCAATAGGTACTAAAGGCGCACGGCTCACTACAGAGATAAGCATTGCAGGGCGCTTTTTAGTGTTTTTGCCGCATCAAGATCACATTGGCGTATCGCAGCGCATTGAAGATGAAGAAGAACGCGAGCATCTGCGCAACCGTTTGCTGGGGCTGCTGCCAGAAAATCGCGAGGGTGGTTTTATTATCCGCACCATGAGTGAAACCGCTTCAGATGAAGAGTTGCTGGCGGATATTGAGTATTTGTATAAAGTGTGGAAAAAAATTCAGCTTGATAGTAAAACTGCGGGCGAACGTTCACTGGTTTTTTACGATTTAAGTTTGCCTAGAAGAATGTTACGTGATGTAGTGAACGATGAAACGGTAAGTATTCGCGTAGATTCTAAAGTGACGTATGAGCAGCTCAAAGAGTTTGCCGAGCTATATGTGGCCAAAGCGGTGAAACCACTAACGCATTATCAAGGCGAGCGGCCAATTTTCGATTTTTATAATATCGAAAAAGAAATTGAAAGAGCGTTGTCACGTAAGGTAGAGCTTACTTCTGGCGGCTACTTGATTTTTGATCAAACCGAAGCACTGACGACTGTAGACGTAAATACGGGAAGCTTTGTTAGTGGTAAAAATTTATCGGATACCATTTTTAAAACCAATCTTGAGGCCGCGCAGTGCATCGCGCGTCAGTTACGGTTACGTAATTTGGGTGGCATTATCATTATCGATTTTATTGATATGGATGAAGATGCACAGCGAACAACTGTGCTAGATGAGCTGCAAAAAGCCGTGCAGCTAGACCGTGCACGCACCAATATTAATGGCTTTACGTCATTGGGCTTGGTAGAAATGACGCGCAAGCGAACTAGAGAAAGCTTGGCGCATTTATTGTGCGAGAGTTGCGAAGTGTGCAATGGCCGGGGCGAGCATAAAACTGCGCAGACCATTTGCTACGAAATTATGCGTGAGTTACTGCGCGAATCGAAACAGTTTAATGCCAAAGAGTTTAAAGTCATTGCTTCAACCAGTGTAATTGACATGCTGCAAGATGAAGAATCGCAAAGCTTGGCCAATTTATCCGATTTTATCAATAAGCGCGTCAGCCTTCAGGCGGATAGCCAATATGCGCGAGAGACCTTTGACATTATTTGGATATAAGGCTTGTTTAGTTATAGCCTTAACTTAATTGGCGCGTAAGGTCTTAACCTGTAGCGGCTGTCACGTTAATAAAAGGCATATCAGGTAGTTTTAAGGTTTTAGCTTGCGCAGCTTCGTTTTCTGCAGCTGCTCTGGCTTTCATGGCAGGCTGCACGGCCTTCATTAACTGTAACAGCATGCTATCTAACACTTGGCTTTGTTTTGCAATAGTAGCGTATTCGTTTTCTACAATTGAAAGCCTACTATCTAATGCGCTAGAGCTGGCTTTAGCCTCGGTTAAATTTTGAGTGCGCTCGTCTAACGTGGTTTTGTAGGCTGCAATTTGTGTTTTAAGTATGCCAAGTACATCTTCTAACCAGTGTTGGCAATCTTTTTCGGCGTGTTCAAATATTTTTTGCGTTTGCGTACCTAGCCCTAAAAAAAACTTGCGAATTAAGAAATGTTTTTCAGTTAGTAGATTTAAAGGGTCGCTGCAAAAGTCATCGGTAATTTGCTCTAAGGCCTTCATATTATTGATAAAATTTGACATATCCAGTGCTGGTGGCGCAAATATCTCAAAGCCATGCTTGGTTTGAAACACTTTATAAATGTTATCAGCTAATTTTTTAATGTCGTTGCTTTCTTTCGTAATATTGGCCGCTAAATCATTGGCTTTTTTCATTAAATTACGCATGCCCTTGTTTAGGCCAACCGTTGTCCAGCTATCACCCATGATTTGGCGACTGTCAGATAAAGACGTATCTAAATAAGAGACACTTAAATGACGTAACAACTTTTTGCCAAGATGGCTTACTTTATCATTAGCTTGGTTAAAGGTAGGGATCGATGCTTCGTAACGTTTTCTATCTTCCATTACCTGCGCCAAAATATCTTTAGAGGCATCAATATTTTTACCGCGCAAGGTGCGCAACTCAGTCACCTGTTGGCGCAAATCATTGAGGCGATGCTGCACTAATTTACGCGAATTTTTAATCATTTCACTGCATTCGCTGGCCACTGTTCTGCCCAAAATTTCGTGCTTGGCCTGAACGATTTGGTCACCCAGCGTGGCCTCTAATTCCACAATACCGCTTTGCTGCATTAAGGTTTCGTTCTTCTTAATTTTAGCCACAAGTGCTTTTTGCGCAGAGATTGCAAATACGCTTTCGGGCGAAATACCCAATTGGTGGGCTGCCATATTGACTTGCTTTTCAATCTCATTAAGCACATCTTGCTTGGGTTTTAAGTCGTCCCACAGCATGTCAATTTTATTAAGCAGTACTAGCTTATACTTGGCGCGGCCTTTAATAAACTCGTTCCAAATTTGCATATCCGATTGCGTAATACCAGTATCAGTTGCCGTTAAAAATAGTACTGCATGCGCATTGGGGATGATATTCAGTGTCAGCTCTGGCTCTGCACCCAGCGTATTCAAACCAGGCGTATCAAGCACCACTAGACCACTTTTTAATAGTGGGTGCGGGTAGTTGATTATGGCGTGACGCCAAACAGGAATCTTGAGTAAGCCTTGCGTTTCAAGCTCGTGTATCATGCCGATGTCTTGCGGGTTAAACAGGCCTAGCTCTTCTGCCTCGCCTTGCGTCACCTCTTTTTGGTCAACAAGCTTGCGCAGCGTTGCTTTCATTTCTTCAGGTGAATCTAAATTTAGCCTGAATTTTTGCCAAGCGTTGGGCGTTGTTTTTAAATAGGTAAGGCTGTCATCACTTGCTCGCGTGCTAATCGGCAACAGCTTAATGCAGGGTTCTTCACGACCATCCCAAAAAATTTCGGTAGGGCACATGGTGGTGCGGCCAGGCTCGCTAGGGAGTAATCTTTGATTGAAGTCGGCAAAAAATAGTGCATTGATTGTTTCGGTTTTGCCGCGAGAGAATTCGGCTAAAAATGCCATCACCAGTTGATCGCGCTTAAGCATTTCTAGTACGTCGTATAGTCGCAGCTCTTGAATCGCATCGGTATGCTCGCTTTTTGCGAGCCAATCGCGATAATCACTAATAGTTTTGCTTAAACTAGAACGCCATTCTTGGTATTGGTTAACTTTGGCTTCTAAAGTATTCATTATCATCACGTCATTATAAATCTAAAATCAGAATTTAAATGACATGCTAATCCAGCAAACGTTTAAAAAATTGTTAACAATTGTGATTCCAGCGTTTTTATAACCGATACATTAAGCATCTGTAAAAAAATCATGGCCACAAGCGGCGAGAAATCAATACCACCCGCTACAGGTAAAAAGCGGCGTATGGGGTCTAGTATTGGTTTGGTAAGGCTATCAAGCACCGCACTAATTGGGTTGTGAGGGTTTACCCAGCTTAAAACAGCTTGTAACAGTAGCGCGTAAAAAAACAAATCAAGGCAGGCATGTAACACGCCAATTAAGCTTAAACCTATAAGACTAGGCCAAGCAGAGTGGTCTTCGATGCTAAAAGGTAATCCGCGCAACCATAGCAAGCCTATTTGCAGCAAAAGTTGAGTTAAAAACGCTAATAATAAAGTCGAACAATCGATCATCCCTAAGCTCGGAATTAGCTTGCGGGCGGGCTTAACGGCGAAATCGGTTAAGCTCATGATCATTTGGCCGAGTGGATTTCTAAATGAGGCTTTGAAAAGCTGCATAAAAAAACGTAATAAAAACAGTAGCGTAAGTAAGCTGGCCAGTGTGGTGAGCAGAAAATTGAGCGCAGATGAAAACATTTAAATACTCCCCAGCTCATCACTACCCAATTCAACCCCAAGCGTTTTGGCGCGCTCGCAAGCTTTTTGAGCTGCCAGCACAATAGCTTCTTTGACTTTTGAGTCTTGTAAGCTTAGTAGGCCTTGCTCTGTAGTGCCGCCTTTTGAGGTTACTTGTTCGCGCAAGGTGGCTATTGGCGTGGTGCTGGCATCAGCCAATAAACTTGCGCCTTTAAAAGTAGCAATACTGAGTTGTTTGGCCTGTGCTTCGTCTAAACCTAAGCCTAGCGCAGCCGCTTGTAGTGCCTCAATTAAATAAAATACATAAGCGGGTCCGCTGCCAGAAATAGCCGTGACAGC
>JANXWL010000048.1 GCA_025351225.1 Methylotenera sp.
ATACGGGCTTGCAGTTCAGCAATGGCTTTAGGGTCGTCTGTATTACTGATCTGATCAATTAAGCCCTGTATCTGTGTTTGCTCAGTAGTGGCGGTGTCATAGGCTTTTTCATAATTATCACGGTCTATGTAGTGTTTTTTAACTTCTGCTTGGCACAGGGCAAGAGACTCACTGGTTTGCCCATTACAAACATCCATGGATTGCACGGGTCGCATCATTTGGCTATATACTTTTTGTGCGTCAACGGGTAAATATTGGCGTAACATAGGGTCGTTTAAAACATTACCGAAGCCACGCTTACCTGTCATAGACTGATATTGTGCAAGTTGCTGTGCGTACTGCTCTTTCATGGCTTGTAGCTGTTTACCCCATTGCACAATATTCTCAAGCGTATTGGCAAGGTTCGCCGCATCAATGACAGGTATGCCGCCAGCATTAGCAGGCGTAATGCTGGCTTGTAAGCTGGTCGCAAGGGTTAGCGTAATTACGAATGCTTTAATATTCGGTTTTAAGTGGTGTTTTTTCATGATAGTTATCCTCGGTATTTTTTACTTCAACAATGAAATCAATCAACCCAATGACCACAGCTTTGAGTGCTGCTTTGACCATTACCTCCACTGAAACCGTTTAGAAAGCCTCCGCTATTGTTTGAATTACTACCCATGAAGTTATTAAATGGCCAATACGTTTGTGACTGCATCACCACATAATGTGCACCCTTGTGCAGGTCTGTATATGCATGACCTTCATAGGCTGAGCAGTACGCAGGTTTAGTGCCTAGAATGCAGCCTTGCAAGCCATTGGTATAAGCGATTAGCGTCGTATTCAGTGAGGCTGCATCACAACGACCTGCGCCATTGGCAATCGCATTGACCAAGCTTTTCATTTGCGGTGTTTCTGATGAAACTGGGCAAAGGTTTAAAAAGTTGATGCGGCCTTGTATGGTGTCGCTAATATCATCAAAATCAATACTGAAATATTCACCCAGTGATGGTGAACATTCGCCTGGCGGCGAACCAGTGGACAGGCAAAGGATAGCTTCACAAGCCAATTTAACCTTGCCTGTAAGTTCGCCGCTATCGGCATGCGCTGTACTCATGACCAATGTAGTCAAAAGGATGGTAGGCAGTCTTAAATGGTGACGTATGGGCATAATGAATTTCCTTGATAATAAAATATGACTAGGCTACTTGCCCTTTATTGGTTTTAGTCATGGCTTTACGCTGCGCTAATCGCGCTAATAAAATGGGCATCCAGTTTTGTACGCCATCACCCATTGCTGCGCGAATCTCATCGAGTATTTCCACGTTATCTAACGAGGTACTAAGCACATCTAGCATTTCTTTGAGACTACCAAGGTCTAAGGTGACAACTGTTGAAGTGTGGCCTTGTTTAACTAAAAACTGACGGCTCGTTTCACCAAGTGTGCGGATGGTGTGATATTCCATCTCGGTGACTTTGAAGCCTTCCACGTAGTCGTGGTAATCGGCTTTGGGGTTAGGTAAAAATATTTGCGTGGCACATTGCTCTACCATGGCTGCAACGTGTGGTGTTTTAAGGATTTGTGCAGGGCTTTGTGTATCAAAGATACCGAATCCATTTTGTTTACGAATGGTAAATTGTTTATTCACTGCAAAATCTGTGAACTCTGGCAGCTCTAAGCGTTTCCAAAATTCAGCCATTACATAAATAAAACGGCGGCCGTCAATCAGACTTTCTGTGAGATGGAGCAAGTACATGGTGACTGGGGCTAGGATGTCTTTATCTTCTAAAAAAGCCGTGTCATCAAAACCAAATAGGCGACCTTGACTCAAGTCTATTTTGTCTTCCACGTTATCCAGCACCCAGCCATAACTACCGCCTCTGCACCATTTTTGTAGGTAGTCATGCATGCTATTTTGTTTGGTGTTGGGGAGTTGCTGGTTAATCGCATATAGGCCGCGTTTACTACGTTCAAAGGTCATCATCACGCGAACTGCACGCTCTACTTCATGACTATCAGTGGCATTGAGTTGATAAGGCACGAGACTTTGCACCAGTTTTACTAAAAAGCTAATATTGTGTTCAGTCGCCTCTAGTTGAAATGGATTAAAGCCCGTAGGAACACCCTTTTTAAGGACGCGATAATTGCCACCTAATGCGCGAATGACAATCTCAGCGCCACGATCTTTATCAAAAAAGACAATCGTGGGTTGATATTTCAAAGTCATCAGTAATAAGAACAATTCCAACACGGTTTTACCTGAACCTGTCATACCAATAATCGTGGTATTGCCAGGTGCTTTTTTATCAGTGGAGTCGTCGCTTTCGTCAGTGCCATGAAAATTAAAATAATACGGCGCACCATTCGGTGTTTTAAGAATGGTGACCGCTTCACCCCATGGATTATTATCGCGCTTACCCGTGCCAAAGCCGTGCATCGCCGCTAAACCTGCAAAGTTGCGTGAGGTGAGATGTGCTTCACGTGGCCTTAAATGCCAGTGCGCAGGTTGCTGGGCAAACCATGCAGCATCAGCCACTAAATCCAGCAGTGCAGTTTGGTAACCATCATGACTGAGTGCCGAGCGTGCTTCTGCCATATTGCGTGTGGCTTCATCCATGTTATCGCCCAATACGGCCAGTGAATAATGGTACTCACCCAGTACAAACTGCCCATCAACCAGCTGATCAATGGCTAGGTCTAAGGCCTTAATTTGTGAAGCTGCGCCATCTTCAGTTGAAACCAGTTGATTACGCTGTTTTTCTAGTTTGTCTTTGGCACTGGGTTTGTCTAATATCGAGAAACTTTGCGTCTCGATGTATTCATACGGTGTGTACAACAAGCTATTCATGCAGCCTGCATCCGTGTTGGCTGGATAATCTTTTAAATCCAGCATCGCCGCAAAGCGTCTTTTGTTCGGTGCACGAATTTCTATTTTCTCTTCAACAAAAAATAGGCGTGAAGTTTGCAATACGTCACGGATACGATAATTTTTGACGGGGACTTTTTCCCAAACAGCGTTCAACAGGTAACCGTAAAATGCCAACTGCTTGGAGTAGGTAATATTATTTTCTTGGTAAGTGGCGAGCCGCTCTACGTCATATTTTTTGAGTGTGGCTTGTATGCGTGTGGCCAGTTCTTCAATTTTACGTAGCGCATTGTTATCAGCCTCTTCAATGGCGCGAAGTGATTTTTTCTTGAAGATCAACGACGCGACCAAACAGGTTTTTCTTAACCGCGCCAGAAGGTCTATACACCAGTGTGAGATAAGTTTCGTTACCCATCATGTTGTAACCCTCAAAACTCGCGTAATAGCGTTTCGCCAAGGCGTTCGCAAATAGATTCTGGTATTCAGTGGTGAATTGGTCTGAGTATTGACGGCGCACACGGTGTGACCAAATAGCGACTTCACCTAGGCCTATCAGCAATTGATTAAACGCCTCATGCAAGATATCTAAATCAATTGCATCACGTGTTTCAAATGCAATGCCATCTGCCCGCCATGTGGTTAAATAGGCACCGTCTAAAGTTTTAACCACTACATCGCTAATTGCACTGCTATAGCGCAAATACTCGCTAGCACTGATTCCGTTGTTGGCAGTTTTCTGATGTTTTGCAGTCATGGTTTCGTTATCGTTTTCTGTGAGTTCTTTTTAAAAGCTTTTAATATATAAAGTCTTTTTAGTAGCGCATGGGTGAACCCTATTAGGGGTTGATACCGTTCGCCCATGAGCCCTATTTGAGTTATACACAGCTCACACATGCACTCTATCCATTTTGTCTTGTGGATAAAGTGATAGTTACCCACAGGGTAAAACAGCTCACGCACGAGCCCTATTGGTTTGATACCGCTCATGGATGAACCCTATCTGAGTCAATATTCATATTGTTAGCAGCGCTTTCTTTGATGATGACGCCTGACTTTTCTGCAAATTTTCTAATTAAATGTTGCATGCTTTGATCGAATTTCGATAAATCCACCATGCCTTTTGATTGATTATTGATGACAACACCATTGCCATTGACTTGATTGATATTAATTTGCAAGTTCTCAATATGAATCACTTTGGCATCTATTTGCTGTGCCGAATGCACATAATTTTTGATATCATCGACAATATTCGAGACTTTGTTTGGAATATAATCCCAAGAGGCTTCTACCACGTTGTTGTCAAACAGGTCTCTTAGCACAATCTTTTCGCGTAATACATAATGGTTTTTCCTGCCTATTTTTTCAGTTAGCAAGTAGGATAATTGCCTTAATTCCACCAGATTTCTTTTTACCTGCGAGATGGATAAACCCGATTTCACGGACAGGGTATGCTCAGACGGAAACGATGCGCCAGTATTAAAGTTGGCGTGTGATTTAATAACCAAATAAACTTTAAGGGCAGAGCCACTGATATTGGCAAGGTCGCCACTATCTATCATGGATTTAAATACATGAAACCATTGCGTGTTGACGGCTAATGTTTTATCCACGGCAGTCACCATTTATGGGCGCTTCTTATAAGCAATGGGCGCAACACTTTTTGCACCCCAAAACCTGCCATTTCGATGTCTTGCACTCATTTTTAGCCTAAGTACATACTGCATTAAGCGTTGATCGTCACTCTTAGAGATAAGTCGCATAGTCACGATAATTGGAATAATCATCGCCAAGACTGTGACACCTAATATTGGCATGAGCCACATCCCCCATATCCCGACGACAAATAGCGGGATGCACGAGAAAGCAAGCGGCTCGAGTGGCACGCCAAATATCATACTGGGGCGCGTACAACCTTTGAAGATGAGATCGCTCATGTTTTAGAAGAACAAAAGCGCAACCGCTGCTGCACTGCCAATCAG
>JANXWL010000049.1 GCA_025351225.1 Methylotenera sp.
ACAAAGCTCAAGCGACCTAACGCCCATAAAGTATCAGCGCAAATTAAACCGAACACTCCATGGTGCTTGATGAAAAAACGTCTGCGCGAATCATACCAATATTGCGGTCTACGCTTTGTAGATTTTATACCTGTAGAAGCACCTTCAACATGCATCACTTTTGCTGCGGGTACATACCAAGTTTGCCAACCAGCTTTGGCCGAGCGGTAAAAAAAATCCACTTCTTCAAAATACAAGAAGAAAGCTTCATCTAGTAAACCAATATCGTCTAAAAGTTGGCAGCGAATCATCATGCTAGCACCAGAAACCCAATCGCATTGATGCGTACCTTCATGGCGTGGCGGTGTAATCTCATATTGAAGAAACAGTCGGCTTAACGGCCGCAAGCGCGCGCTTTCTATCAGCTCACTCATGGGGGAATGGAAACGGTGCGCTGAGTTTTCTATGCCACCATCACTATTTTCTAGTTGACTACCAGTGATTCCAACATGAGCATTAGCATCCATAAAATCACATAGGCTTTTAATTGCCCCTACCCTTACTAGAGTGTCTGGATTTAAAAGCATCACATAATCGACAGTGTTATCTGAAGCAAAAATATGCCTGATTCCCGCATTGCAGCCATATGCAAAGCCGCCATTACGTGGCATTGATAAAACATCAACCCATAAATTCCAACCATTAGATTGAACATAATTATCTAACTTTTCTGCTGACCCATCCCCAGAGCAGTTATCTACAACAATTACCTTGCCGCCATTTAGGGCGTTATGTTGCTGATTTAGAGATTCTAAACATTGAAAAACCAACTCGGGAGTTTTGTAATTGACAATTACAATATAAATTTTTGAACTCAAACTCAACATTTAGGTGCCAACATTAAAAAAACGTACCCCTAATATCTCTGACAGCCAACTCATTATTGTAGTTTTCCAAAGACCACTACCCCACACAATCAACTTAGGTTATTCTAACTTCCTAAAACTTTCAAAATCAACCCGCCTATTGCCAACCCCACAAAAAAAACTGGCACCGTAATTAATTCTTTATAAAATGAAAGCATATTCAATCTTTTTTTATAAAATAATACTAATGGAAAACTTACAAAGTTTGCTGCTACAATCGCCCACAATGCACCATTAAATCCATATTGATGAAATACAATAGGCACTAAAATAAAAAGACCTGCTGTTCTAGCTATCACACAATAAGTTGACATGTAGGGCTTGCCTAATGCAACAAAAACCTGCTCGGCCACAAAATATCTTAAACTAATTAAGGTAATAGAAATTACTTGTAAAATTTGGCCTGTCTCGTGATAGCGACTGTCATATAAAAAATCAATCATGCCGCCAGCAGCCACAAATAATATGCCTGCAGGTAAGTAGAGTCCACAATCTGCTAAATATTGAAATTTAAAATAAGTTTGTTTTAATTTTTCATCTCCCTGATGATTAGCTTCACAAAATGCAGGGTAAACAACATTAGCCAGTAATTTGCTGTAAACAGCCCAAATTGCACCTAGTATCATGCAAGCTATACTATATAACCCTAGTTTATGCTCATTAACCAATCCACCCAACAATATCCTGTCACCATTGATTGCATAAAACCCCACTAGAGTAGTAACCAATATCCACTTGCCAAACACAAACACTTCTTTAACAACCACATAATCTAAGTTCCAGCGGTTTAATCGTCCTTGGTTAAATTGATAAGTTAGTAAGCATTTTGCAAGGCTTGCAGACAAAGCACCCGCAACTAGCGCCCATATTGATCGGTTAAAGTAGGCCCAAATAATCATTACAAAAACACTAATTATTTGACTGCCAATTTCAATTTTTGTGACAAGCGATTGATTCATTTCCTTAGTAGCTAACATCGTCCATGTCGGCTCTAAGCCACTAATAACAACAGACAAGCTTATAATTGGCACTAATATTGGCACTAGCGGGTTTGCATATACCGTATTAATAGGCACCCAGTTACTGTGTATAAGCACATAAATGACCAAACTAAAAAAAATCATTAACCCCCAAATAAATAATCCTTTAAGAATTTGAATAGTCCAGATTGCATCCATGAACTCTGGATCTGAAGATTTTTTACTTTGAATCACATTGGGGCCTAAACCAATATCGGTAAACAGAGCAATGCCAACACTGATTAATATAGCAATAGACATCAAGCCAAACATTTCTGGCGCAAGCAGTCTTGTCATCACCAAATTACTGCCGAGGCGAATCAACTGACTAAAAAAATGCCCACCAAAAGCCCAAATACTTGCTTGTATAATGCGATGTTTAAATGACTTTGTTGGCGTGTTGTTATACATTTAATTTATTGTAAAAAACCTATTTTTAGCTTGCTTATTTGAGGTGTAACTATAGTTAAAATGATGCTGATTCAAGTTAAATTTAGGCGTGCTGTTAAGTTTAATCAATATAATTTAACAATGTTTGCTCAAATTGCATACTTGCTCTTTCCCATGTGTAACCATCTGTAGTTTTAGCGGCGTTCTCGGACAGTTGTTTCCATGACTGATTGTTCTGTCCCAGCAACCAGTTAATGCCGTTAGCTAGTGCTTCAACATCGTCAATTTCGGCTAAAACACCATTTTCATAAGAAACAATAGCATCTGCAGGCCACCCTGTTTTAGTCGAAACCACAGGCGTACCGCACGACATTGCCTCTATAGCTGTTAAGTTAAACCCTTCAGTACGACTGGGTGCTAACCACACATCACAACTTGTATAGACTTCTTTAATGATCGATTGCGATGGCAGCAAATGAAAATCAGCATTTAAAGCGGTAAACTCTTTAGAGCCTAATTTGGTCACTCCAAAAGTAATTACTTTTAGTGATGGGTAAGTTTCTCGAACTTTTTGCACAACTTTAATTGCAACGTCAAAACCCTTTACGCTTGATTCGCTTACCAAAAAACCTAATACAGGACATGCCTGCTTATCACGCTTTTCAAAGAAAAAACATTGCTTATCAACACCGTTATAAACTACATCTACATTTTCTGCAGCATATTCATTTTGCATAATTGTTTTAAGCCAATTGGAAACAACAATTCTATGCATTTTAGATTGGTAAGTTGCAATCGCGCGCAGTTTTGGAATGTACTCAAATATCTCATGTCCTTGGATAAAGTAAACTTTTTTGCCTTTACTCTCATCAATTGTAGCTAGCCACTCGGCGGTCTCCCACCAAGTAGCAATAACTATGTCTGCATCTGGCAAATCACTGCTTAATATTGGCCTATTCCTATCTAGAATGAGTTGCTTTACAGCCGAATTAATAAAATGTGATTTTTTTGGTGCCGTGTAAAAATATTTACCTTTAATAAAACTCTTAATTTTTGTTTTAAGTGTAGGTGTTTGACTTGGAACTGATACAACGAGTACTTCGTGACCTTTGCTAGCTAAGTAATTTGCATAAATTGCAATTACTTTAATGCCTCCACCCATATTTAAAGTTGGACATAAAAAAGTTATTCTCATAAAGTACAATTTCCAATATTTAATCGCGCCTAGAATCTAAAATGACGGCCGCCGTACACTAACCAATAAATTAGAATACGCTTGAGTTGCTAACTTGGCTTGTTTGTCGACATTGTGTATTTTTAGTGATTACTAAATAAAGCGATTATTAGTATTTATTATCAGTCACTAACTTAGTATATAATGAATTTTCACATGATTACTATTAATTTAGAGTGCTTGATACAATTATGCAATAGCCCATCTAGGTTATGGCTTATAATAGGTGTTGTTTAATGCTAATCCAAGTACTAATTTAATTCTACTTCAATCAAAAAAATCATCATACTTAAGTTTATTGACCCACGAAGTACTAAAATCGGCCAATGTCAGAATCCATACGAGCACTAATTTTTATTTTATTGCTTGCTAGCTTAGGCTTTACCTTTTGTAAAAAACTAACTTATCCAGTAATTTCTAATGTCGACTTTAAACGGTGGCGAAATATTTGGTTCTTGGTCGTAATATCGGCTTTTTTATCAAGTAATTTTTGGCTATTTATTGCACTTGCAAGCTTTTTGATTTCAATCATCACCAAGCAAGAAAAAAATAAAATGGCTTTATTTTTTATTTTAGTTTTTGCACTACCTTCTTTCGAAAAAAGTATTTCAGGCTTTGGTTTAATAAATAGTTTATTTTCCCTTAGTTATATAAGATTTATAAGTCTGGTCATTTTAGTACCTGCTGCTTTAATGATATCTAAAACTAACCGCTTTACCTTTTTTAGCATTTGGACTGATAAGTTTATTGTAATTTATATTGTGCTTATTACAACTTTAGTACTGCGAGGGACAACCACTACGGATGCACTTAGATCATTACTTTATACCGTACTTGAAGTGTTTCTACCTTATTATGTTGCAAGCCGCAGCATTATTAATCTACGCCTAATGAATAATGTCTTATATGCTTTTGTAATATCTGCGATAGTTGTTTCTTTCATCTCTAGCTTTGAAAGCGTGAAGCTTTGGTTGTTATACAACAGCCTTCCAAACGCTTTAGATGCTAGTTTTGATCTAGGTGGTTACCTTGGCAGAAGCGGGGGTATACGCGCCATAGCATCGCTTGGACATCCAATCGTATTAGGTTGTTTTATTAGTGTATCAATAGGGTTTTATTTATATTTAAATACAACTATTGAAAACAAAAACTTAAAACGCATGGCGGCCTTAATATTAGCTATAGGGCTTCTAGCCCCAATGTCCCGCGGGCCATGGATTTCAGCATTGCTGTTAATCATTATATTTATTTTACAAAGTCCAATGGCTTTTAAAAATTTAAGTAAATTATTGGTTGGTGGTTTGATAGTCATCAGCCTATTGGCAGCAACCCCAATCGGCCAAAAAATTATCAATCTACTACCTATTATTGGTAAAGTCGAAAAAGATAATATTGATTATAGGGAGCAATTATTAACCAACTCATTGATTGTTATTGCTAGAAACCCCATCTTTGGCTCTGTAAGCTTCCTCAAAGAACCTGAAATGCTAGAGTTGATTCAAGGCCAAGGCATTATTGATATTGTCAATACCTATATTGGAATTACTCTGAGTGCTGGTTATGTAGGATTAGTATTATTCATTAGTATTTTTGCCTCTGTGATTTTTGCAATCCGTAGAAGTATGAAATTAATTGCCGATAAACATAACCAAATGCATATTTTAGGGCGAAGCCTAGTCGCAGTTCTACTATCAATTATGTTTATGATATCAACCACAAGCTCGATTGCATCGCTTCCTATTATTTACTGGTCTATTTTGGGCTTAGGAATAGCCTATACAAGAATAGTAAAACTTACAGTTAGTACACTTTAAGTAAAAGCCAATCTAGTAATAATAATCCCGAGCTTCTACATCTGCTTTGTTGAATACTACACCCAATAATTTTTCTTGGGGTAAGTGATACATAGTCTCCTCAATTTCAGACTTGCTAGACATGCCATTTGCAACCACCAGTAAAAAGCAATCTACTTGTGGTAACAACACCATCGCATCATCTGAGTTTAGTACTGGTGGCGCATCAAAAATAACAACTCTAGAATCGTAACGATCTCTTAGGTCTTGAATTAAATTAACAACTTTATTAGATGACAAAATCTCAGCAGATTTTGCAACTGGACGCATTGTTGGTATGACCACTAAGCGTGGAATGCTAGGGCTGATCATTACATCTTTAAGCTGTGCATTGCCTTGCAGGTAATCATTCATCGATTTTTCTGCATGCAAGCCCAGATAGGTTGCAACTTTTGGTCTGCGCAAGTCCAAGTCAACCAAAATCGCTGTTTTTTGCGGTTGGTGAGCAATACTTATTGCTAGGTTAATAGCGACAAATGTTTTACCTGATGCTGGAGTAGGTGAAACAACGGCTACTGTTCTCCAATTATTTTCTTCCATCTTAAGTAAAACTTGCGTTCTTAACGAATCAAAAATGTTTGTATATAAGTTATTTTTAGCATGAGATACTATTCTATGCTTCTCTAAACATGCTTGATCTAACTTAACGACAGAAGTATTTTTATACAGAATTTTATCAATTTCATTTTCTGTTTGCGAAGCATCCTTAGGCGCCACTGCCTCCTCAATTAACGGTTCTAAATTAACGTTGGACAGTATTTTTGCCTGAGCGTTTTCTAGCTTAGCTTTTTCAATTGCTAATTTAATTTTTTCCATAATTGTCCTTTATGTAAGCCTCGCCATTAATTTTATTAACAGTAAATCTAAAGGCATCCATAAGAAATGTATCGCTACCAATAAGACTATCAATAGCAAACCAATAGCAAGTAGTACATATCTCGTTGTGCTTTTTTTACGTTTTAATTCATGCTGCGTGTAAACATAAGGTACGATTACAAGAGGCCTCATGTTGATGACTGAGGTAATTGCATCTACACCTCTCAGTTTCCCTTCTAACACCTCAAGTAAGGCCGCTAGCGCCAATGCACCAGCGAATGCACCAATGATGCCTAGCACTACTATTTTCATTCTATTAGGTCTAATTGGCTTATCAGGAAATACAGGTGGCTCTAGTAATGAAAAACGCTCAGCTTTATTTTCTTGTTCTAAATTTTCAGCAATTTTTGCATTGAGTTGTTTTGATTTAACTTCTTCATACTTAGACTTTGCATTATCGTAATCTCGCATTAGAGTAGAAAGCCCCTTTTCTACCTGTGGACTTTGTGTTACCTGAGCTTGCAGCTGACTGTTTTTTTCTTGTAACGATTTTTTTTGTTGTGCTAATGAACTGAGTCTTATTTTGGCAGACTCAATCTGAGCACGAATTTTACCTAGCACCAGCTCAGACTCTAAATCAGGCTTATCTGACTTTTCATCTGTTGGCGCACCAACAGCTTTTTCTAAATTTTCAATTTGTCTTTTTAGGGCACGCACAGTAGGGTGCGTATCTTTATAGAGTGCTTGAGCAAGCTCTAGATCTGCTTTTGCTTTTTTTAACTCTGAATTACTAGCCCCTGCACTACTACTTTTTTTCACGCTAGCACTAGCTGTTGCAAGATCAACGTCTAGATACCTCAATTCTTCTTGTGTCGACTTATAGTCTCTGTCGATTTCTTTAATATCGAGCTCAGCTTGGTGCAACATATTCATGTGCATTTCCATGTGCTCAGGCAATGAGTCAGAATTTTGTTGCTTGTAAGTCGCGACTTTATTTTCGACGCTCTCTAAGTCTTTTTTAAGATTTCCAACTTCTTGTGTCAAAAACTCGGTAGTTTCAGTTGCACGTAAAGTTCTAGTTTTAACATTCTCATCCAAAAATAAAGTGACTATTTCATTGGCTACTTTGTGTGCAATATCTGCTTTTTCATACTCAAAACCAACTTTAAATGCAATAGTCGCTCTGCCCCCTTGTGCGTTTTGAACATCAGCATTTAGCAGTTCTACCGATAAACTCTGCCGCATCAAATCAATTAAGGTTGAGGTTGTCTCTGAATCTATTTTCTTAGGATATAGTTTATATTTATTAATGATTCGATATAAATTATCACGCGTCATTACACGTTGCTTAATTACTTCAATTCGTTCATCGGCATAGCTGGTTACTGTAGCCTTAACGACATCATCAGGAATCTGTTGTGCTTCTACCAATATCGTACCCGTCGATTGATAGACAGGAGACATTAACATAGCAACGGCGAGAGCAGCGAGTACCAAAAATATAAATACTGCCAGCATTTGCATCCATCTTCTTTTTAAAATGGACAAATAGTCTGTCAGCGTAAATTCATATTCTGTAGCCATAAATTGTTTATTATTTCTTAAAAATCTGTAGTATTGTAAATGAAGCTAATGCCAAAAATACTAGAATTGGCAGACTGAGTGTTGTTTTTAAGTTCTTTTAAATTTAAAGATAATTTAAATTGCCATAAATCTGACAATTCTTTTGTATACCAACCGCCAAGCTGCCTAGTTTCATTGCCACCAGTTGAGGCATTACTGCTCCAATTAAAATCTGTACCAGCCCTACTTTTGTCTGAAAGGTCGTAACCATATCTTAAAGAAATATTATCGGTCGATTGAAATTGACCCAAACCGCTAGCAGTAACATTTCTAGACAAAGTCCCTTGTAAATTATATTTCTCACCTAAATAAGTCAGTGTTGAATTAGCAACCCAGCCATTGCCTGAAGCTTGCTGATGATTTAAACCTAAGCTAACGGACATATCGAGATTAGGATTTATTTGAGCCGTTGTCCCAACCAAATAGCTTTGCGAAATTCTAGATTGTGAACCGCCACCTTCTGAACTTAAGTCAGATATAGCGACTTGAAGGAATGGGTTTAGCTTTTCGTTTAACTGATAAGATAAGGATGAGTTTAAAGACTTTGTGTTGTAATTGGTAAACCCTGAGCCAGTATAATTAATCTGCAAGTATTGACCAGCTACAGACAAATTTAATCGCTCTGTAAGTAAGCGAGACCAGCTAGCAGATATTGATTTTGAGGTTGCGCTACCATCTTTATCAACTATGCCAGTAGTTGTGAACTCATTTAATCTTGAGCTTGCTTTAGTGTAGTCTATTGTTAGATTATAAAAGCCTTTTTCATATTCATGCTGCCAGCCCGCAGATATACTAGGATCTTGCCTGTTCTCACTAATCGCTTTATTAGAAGACCGCTGCAAATTTAAGCCTGCAATAGCAAACCAACGGTTTCTATCGTCTACTAAGGAAGCAGTATATTTTGGCGCTGCTGTATAGCGCCAAACAGCGCTCTCGTTACTAGTCGCTAATGTAGGATTAGTATCATAGTCAACGCCAGTCAATACTGATACTTGCTGTAATAAAACCAACGCATTCGCAGGTGCCGAGTTAAATAACGCAGCTAAAACAAGCAGTTTAGATAAATATTTTAATTTCAATTGTGTTCGGATTGCGAAAGATTTTAAAGGGTAGTCTTGACTGGATTTATTTTGTTATGGCACTAAAATAGTGTCACCAGTATGCAATAAAATATTTGACTCTAAATTTTGACCTTTTATAAGCTTGCTGTAATTTATTGGAATTGCCACTTGTCCTTTAGCACTATCACGCAATACTTTTATCTCATCTAAATCAGCAAATTTATCTAACCCGCCCGCGTAACTTAATGCTTGCAGTACCGTTGTAGGCCCAGTCAATATAACAGCACCAGGTCTAGCTACTTTACCGATGATGTAAAATCGGTTTCCTTCAATATTCGATATCAACACTGTCACTTGCGGATCTGATAAATATGTTTTTAATTTATCAGTGATCCGTTTCTCTACCTCTGGCGCAGTGGTGTTTGCAACCTCTATACGGCCTACCAGTGGAAAAGAAATACTGCCGTCAGGTAACACCTTGACTTCTTTTTGCAAGGTGTCTTCGCCCCAAACAGAGATCAGCAATGAATCTCCCTGATTAAGCTTATAGGCAGTGCTTGATTCTGCAGAAATAGCGCATGTTGTAAACAACATGCTCAAAACAATCCATATGTAAGTTAGTTTTAACTGCATGCCCATCTCCAAAATTAAAATTTAGAATAGTATAAAAAAAGGGCTTGACGCCCTAATTTAAAATTAATGTCATCTACTGCTTATTTTGATGGTTTATATCATTCATAACAAGAGATTATAATAAATAATTATGATTAACTCGGTATCAATACTGTGATTTACGTCTGTTTAAGCTCTGCGTCTATTTGAAAAGATAATAAAGCTAAGCAAGGCACTTGCAAACAGCCACCCTGCCGTTGGTATTGGGACTTCACCGACATGGCAGTTCGACACATCTGATTGTGAAATCATATCGTAGTCAAGGGCATCCTTGTTTTCTGATACTATTTTGGCGTCTGAGCTTTCAATAAAAAACAACACATTACCAAATTTTTCTCCTCCACTCAAATCTGCAACGATTTGACTTAATGGAGTTGTAGTTTTATGTGTTTGGGTATCGCAATTACCGTGTACTTTTACTGAGGAATCTTCAGCGTAGATTTCTTTTTTACTTTGCAGTTGAAAATCAAAAAAGTTTGTGCTGGCACTAACTTGAGCGCTACTATCGATAGAGTTGAGCACTGCAACTGCACTTTTACAAGCAACACTATTTGCTAGACAAGTATTTTCTGAGTTGTTAACTAAAGTGGCTGCCGATGCAGGTGAAACCTGAATTAGCGCATATAGCAATGCTGATATAGTTAGGTTTTTAATAAGTATGTTCATGTTGTTTTTTTATATTTCTTATATGTAAGCATTGTATAAAATACCCTGCTAAACGCAATAGCCCGTTAGGGTCTATACCAAGGCGTGTCTTGCAGGTTTGCGAAAATATATCAATAAGCCTGTTTACCAGTAAACGCTGTTGTTGTTCGCGCCAAAATCGCAAGGTCTAACCATACTGACCAATTATTAATATACTCAATATCGGATTCAATACGTTTTGTCATTAAATCCATATCTTTTGTTTCACCTCTAAAACCTCTTACTTGAGCTAAGCCAGTAATGCCAGGCTTAATGTTGTGGCGTACATAATAATCTGTAATTCGACGTGAATAAGACTCGTCATGCTGCACTGCGTGTGGCCTGGGGCCAACTAGTGACATCTCACCAGTCAACACATTAAATAACTGAGGAAGTTCATCTAAGCTAGTTTTACGAATAAATGCGCCTACTTTAGTAACTCTAGGATCATTTTTTTGTGCTTGCTTCAGGTCTTCAGCATCAACCACTAGTTGCCCCACTTGCATACTGCGAAATTTCCAAATACTAAATTTTTTACCATTCCAACCTGTTCTATATTGCCTAAAGAATACTGGCCCAGGGCTATCTAGCTTGATTGCAATGGCAACCATCAATAATATGGGGCTAATAAGTAACAAAATAATAGACGAGAGCACTTTATCTTCAATTGACTTACTTAGCTTGCTAATGCCAGTCAATGGCGTTTCAGAAAGTGTCAATACTGGAATACCTGCAATCTCTCGTACACTATGATTAATAAGCCTTAGTGAGAATATATCAGGTATCCAATGAATAGAAACGTGCTTATCAAGCAATAAAAAATAGAGCCGTTCTAACACTGTAGAAGATTCTAGAGGAGTCACAATGTAAACCGTGGTAATACCATGTGTATCAATTAACTCTAGGAGGTCAGAAGTGTTACCAAGTCCAATTGTCTTGTTACTTTCAAATTCGTTTAATTTAAACCGATGCGATTTTTTTTTGCCTACCAAGTCTTCTTCAATGGCAACACTGCCGATTACACGCTGTTGCAGCCATGGATTTGATGATATTTTATGCTCTAAGTAACTAGCTAATTGGCCTTGACCAACGATAATGACGTTATCTGTAGCAACTGAATACTTGCTACGCCTTTGCGCAAACTTTCTAACAATATAATGAATAATGATTTGTGCAACAAAACCAAATACATATAAAGCGATAATAAAGCCACGCGAATATGCAGCACTAACTTTCGTTAAAAATCCCAATAAAAACAAAGCTAAAAAACTGGTTGACCAAGCATTAAATAGCCTAACAACCTTAGTAAAGAAATTGGTACTGCTGCGATAAATAGCGTAACGATCATAAGCAACAGCAACTATACCAAGCAACACTAGCATTAAAATAATGTAGTCTTGAGTTAAAAATCCAACATAGAACTTAACAAAAAAATAGGCCACCGCGACGATGGCCGTGCTATCTAACAGCGGCTGCAAGACCGTAATTAGGCTTTTGCGTCGCTGCAATAAAGATTTTGTATTATATTTAATAACCATGGGTAACTAGGCTGCTTTTTGAGGGGCAAATTTGGCAGCAGCTTGCGCACGGCAGGATACATCTAGTTTTTGGAAAATACGTTTAAGATGATTTTTAACTGTATTCGGGCTAATACTCAAAATCAAACCAATTTCAAAATTGGTTTTACCTGTTTTTACCCAATGTAAAATCTCATGCTCACGATCGCTTAAGCCTCCCAAATGAAGATCTTCAACCATTTCTACTTCAGTCACGGAGTTTTCAATATACTCTACACGGCGTAAGGCGGCATCTACGTGCGGCATTAATAAACCTAATACCGAGTGCTGTACTTGAAATTCATTCGATCTGTCAAAAAACACATAAATACAGTCATTTTTGCCACGTGTATCTTTTACACCATAGACCAAGAGTGAGTTCATGCCGACAAGCTTGCGGGTGAACTGCGTTGGAGATTGCGCATTAATGCCTTCTGCATCGAAGAAATTGATACGAAACCATCTATTACCATTATCAACCCAGCGTTGGTGTAAATTCGACATGAGATATGCAAAAACACCGGGAGCGTCGATTAACTTTTGTGTACGAATATCTTCAATGTTAGAGGAAACATCGAAATTAAGATCGCCAGAGGCAAAATCTCCCCAAGCTGCTACTAAAACGTCATGTGGGAGTATTTTACTAACGCTACCTTGTAGCCATTTAAAAAAATCAACGTGCTTTTGCACCGTGAACGATTTTTGAATGACATCGAAAGTCTGCTCCCAATTTTGGTTGGTTGTATTGTTGTCTAACACAGCGTGCCTCTCAATGTAATCATCAACTAGATGAGAATACAACTGCATATTTGATACCACCTTTTTTTATTTTTTTTATTATTTAAAATCAATAGCTTATAATCATAATGGCAAATACTGAATTAGCAATAGTGATTAAAAACTAACACTAGTGTCATTTAGCCGACAATTTTAAACTTAATTTGAAAAGCCATACTAACTATTATACAGCGCATATATTGCAGGTAGATTACGCCACCAATTATGCACATCCATACCACAGCCAAATACGTATCGATTGGGTAATAGCAGTTCAACGTAATTAGCAGAAATTGGTTTACTTTGATTCAAATTTTTTTCTGCCAAAACTGCAATTTTTACCTCTTTTGCCCCAAGCAAAAGACATTGATCTACAATGGCTTTTAGGGTGATGCCTTCATCTAGAATGTCATCTAAAATCAGCACATCTCTATTTTCCACTGCTGACGTTGGTCGTACTAACCATTTGATTGTATTGCCACTTGTTTCGCCATGATAGCGTGTTGCATGCACATAATTTAGCTCAAGTGGAAACAATAGTTGTGGCAGTAACTGGCCTGCGAAAAACAATGCTCCATTCATTACCGATAATACAATTGGCTGCTTATTGTTATAATCTGTATTGAGTTTTGCAGCAACTAATGAGATAGCTTTAGTAACATTGCTTGCAGAGTGAATAATCTCTGCCTGCTTTAAATACTGAAAAGGGTCCGATGTTACCATTGTTAGCTTATAACTGCTTCACCCTAGCTTGTAAATAATGCTTAAAATCTGCTGCTATCTCAGGATGTTTTAATGCATACTCCACGTTGGCTTTCATAAATCCAAACTTGCTGCCACAATCAAAACGCATGCCTGCAAAACGATAAGCCAATATCGTTTCTTGCCTTAATAAGTCAGATATACCGTCCGTAAGCTGAATCTCGCCACCTTTGCCTGGCTTTACCTGTTCTAAGCAGCCAAAAATAGCGGGTGTGAGAATATATCGCCCTACTACCGCCAAATTGGAAGGCGCATCCGCAGGCTGTGGTTTTTCTACAATGCTGTTCAATTGCAACAAATTATCGTCTATTTTAAACGCATCAACAATGCCATAACTTGCAGTTTCTGATGGCAAAACATCCTCTACCCCAAGCACAGAGCAATGTTTACGTGCATACACCTCTACCATTTGTTGCATAGCAGGTTTTTTAGCGTCGATTAAATCATCCGCTAAAATCACCGAGAATGCTGCGTTTCCCACCACTGGCTTAGCGCACAAGACGGCGTGTCCTAGACCCAGCGCTTTAGGCTGCCGAATATAAATACAGGATACGTGCGATGGCAAAATACCCCTCAGCAGCTCGAGTATTTGTTTTTTGCCACTGGCCTCTAAAGCTGTCTCTAACTCTGCAGCATCGTCAAAATGATCTTCTATCGAGCGCTTATTTCGGCCAGTAATAAAGATGAGTTCAGTTGCACCTGCTGCTATCGCCTCTTCTGCTGCGTATTGAATCAGCGGCTTATCAACAACGGGCAACATTTCTTTTGGGCTAGCCTTGGTAGCCGGCAAAAATCGTGTGCCAAGGCCGGCTACTGGGAAAACTGCTTTTGTGATTGGCTTCATGATTTTAATACTTTACCGAGTTATTTGTTGTTGAATTTTTGCGCTATTGTAGTGGCAAAGTTAGCGTGTTTGCTAATTTTTTCGTAAAAATTTTAGCGCTTAATTTAAATGCTAAGTGGCTATATTAATGCAAAGTGATTGAAGTTGGCGAATTAGCATTTTCGGGCAAGTTTGTTGGCACACTTTCTACATACTCCTCTACCCAAATAGAGAGTTGTTTTTTAATTTCCACCTCATCTGCAAGCTGGCAAACAGCTACCCAATTAAGTAATTTTTTAAGCCAAGCTGCATCGGCTTTTCTAGCAATCGCAATGCGCAGCTTGGGGTGGGGTGTAGGCTGTGTAAGCTCGTCATCCGCCAATAACTCCTCAAACAACTTTTCGCCCGGCCGTAAGCCTGTAAACTTAATTTTAATTTCATCTTGGCTAAAACCAGATAAACGAATCATATCTTTAGCTAGCTCTGCAATTTTTACAGGCTCGCCCATATCAAGCACAAAAATCTCTCCACCTTTACCCATTAAACCAGCTTGCATCACAAGCTGCGCCGCCTCTGGAATCGACATAAAATAGCGTGTAATGTCAGGATGTGTGACCGTCACTGGCCCACCACTAGCAATTTGTTCACGAAACTTTGGAATCACACTACCGCTGCTGCCCAGCACATTGCCAAAGCGAACAATCACAAAATGCGTTGCAGACTTTGCACCGCCTTCTAAACTTTGGCACACCATCTCGGCCAATCTCTTACTTGCACCCATTACGTTGGTCGGGTTTACAGCCTTATCGGTCGAAATTAATACAAATTTTGCCACGCCTGTCTGTAAAGCTGCACTTGCCAGCACATATGTGCCTATCACATTATTAGATAAAGCCTCAGCTACATTATGCGTCTCCATCAATGGCACATGTTTATACGCAGCTGCATGAAAAACCACTTTAGGCTGATGCTGAGACAACAAGTACTTAACGCGCTGTGCATTTTTTACGTCGCCTGTCACAAAAATAAGTTTAGTTTTAATAGTAAGTTGCAGCAACTCTTGTTCAAGTTGGTACAAGGCATACTCCGAAATATCAAAACAAATCAATTGACTAGGATTATATTTCAATATTTGCCTACAAAGTTCAGAACCGATTGATCCACCTGCCCCACTTACCAGCACAACATCGTTTTCGATGAGCAACTGCAAGCCT
>JANXWL010000111.1 GCA_025351225.1 Methylotenera sp.
CAAGCGGTAGAGGCACATTTAGCTAGATGGATGAGCCACGCGGGTGAGTTGGTCAAGGTTTAATTTTAAAACAAATATAAGGATTACAAATGATTGATTTATGGGACGTTTATCAACATGGGCAGATTGCTGAATTACAAGCGTCACAAAGCTTGAATAATCTTAATTCAATAAAAAACGGTGAAACGCTACACAAAGAAGTTCAACGATTAGAATCAAAAATAGATGGTCTGGCGCTTATTTGCCAAGCGCTACTTGAGATTTTACAAGAAAAAACAAAAATTTCAGATGCTGAAATAGAGCAAAAAATCAAAGAAATTGATGTAAGAGATGGAAGGGAAGATGGCAGAATGACTGGTAAAGTTTCACCGTGTCCAAAATGCAAACGCCCCGCGCATTCTAGACAACGTACATGCATGTATTGTGGAACAGAAATCTTGGACGGTAATGCTGTAGAAAAGTCGTTGATACCAAAACCAAATTTACACATTAAATGAGAGCAACTATTTACCCATCTTTTAGAAATGTGAAATGGCTCAAAAACCCGGTGCTTGCTCAGGTTTTACAGCCTTGGCTTATCGATAACAGCTCGCTCACTGCACGTTTAAAAGCGCACTACAAAGATTTTGCGGTGCGACCCATACGGCAGCAATATGCCAAGGCGTTTCGCGATGAGTTTCGCATAATCGGCTTAAGAACCAACCAGCATGCGCTGATTCGCGAGGTTTTTCTTTTCGGCAATAATCAGCCCGTGGTGTTTGCGCATAGTGTGTTGCCACGTGCTAGCTTGCGCGGCGCATGGAGTGGACTAGTTAGGTTAGGCAATAAACCACTTGGCGCGACTTTGTTTGCTAATCCAAAAGTTAAACGGTCGCCGCTTGAATATAAAAAATTATCGCCCTATCATCCAATATCTATAAGGGTTGCAGCGCATATGCAAATAGCGCCCAAACAATTGTGGGCACGGCGTTCGGTATTTAGCTTAAATTGCGCTAAAATTTTAGTTACCGAAGTTTTTTTGCCAAAACTATTAGAATGAATTCAGCGTTAATCACTAAAAAACTAGATGCTTACGAGCGTTTAATGCGGCTGGATAAGCCCATTGGCATTTTATTGCTGCTGTGGCCAACTTTATGGGCGCTGTGGATTGCTTCGCGCGGGCATCCCGATTGGATTACTTTGCTGATTTTTATTACCGGCACAGTGCTAATGCGTAGCGCGGGCTGCGTGATGAACGATATTGCTGATCGCAAGTATGATGGATTGGTTGAGCGCACAAAAAATCGGCCACTTGCAACGGGTGAAGTCAGCGTAAAAGAGGCGTGGTTATTGGCGGGTGGCTTATGCCTGCTGGCTTTTTGTTTAGTTTGGCAGTTTAATAAAACCACGATTTTGCTGTCTTTCGCGGCCTTATTTTTAGCGGCCACTTACCCGTTTACCAAACGTTTTTTGGCGATTCCACAAGCCTATTTGGGTGTGGCGTTTGGCTTTGGCATGCCCATGGCGTTTGCGGCGGTAAATGATTATATTCCGCCACTGGCTTGGGCATTACTAGCAGCTAATATATGTTGGGCGATTGCTTACGACACTGAATATGCGATGGTCGACCGTGATGATGACGTAAAAATTGGTATCAAATCCTCGGCGATATTTTTTGGCAAGTATGATGTGCTTGCGATAATGCTTTGCTACGCAATAATGATTGGTTTGTTGGCGTATATTGGCCGATTGTTGGGCTTTGGCAAGTTTTATTTCGCTGGCCTAGCAGCGGCTTTGATGTTGATTATTATGCAATATCAATTAATAAAAAAACGCCTTAAAACAGATTGCTTTAAGGCATTTTTACACAACAATTGGATAGGTTTAGTGATATTTTTAGGCCTAATATTGCAATACTACTTGCCTCACTAAAACTAAAAATTAGCCAATTTAAAGGCATCATGTATATTTAACCTAGTTATATTCAACCAAATTAAATTCAAACGCTGATTCTTGCGATTCGGTTTCTGCTTCAAGTGATTTATTTTTATTTTCTAAAAAAGTAATTTCATTCATTTGCAGCATTTTTTCAGCTTTTTTAGTAGCTAATTGCGCTTCTTTGCGCTCTTTAAGGGCTAATTTCTTTTCATCCATGTGGATAACCTCAGCAGTGTTAAGTGTTTCGTTGGCAATACTTTTTAATAATAGAAGCTCTTCAAGGACATTTTTTTCAAAGCCAATTCTATTTTCTAAGCGGCTGTTATAAATTAAATCATCCAAGAAAACTTGTGCAGCTGGCGTACCCCAAATCTCTTGTAAGGCACTGTTAAGACGTGGAAAATCTTCAAAACCTTGCTTTTCGCTAGATTCATCATTAGTAAAACTCGGGATGCGAATATTGAAATGCTCTTTACATTCCAGTGTGACTTGCTCGTAAACCGCTTTTAGGTTCTCTCTGGCCAATAATTCCAGCAAAAATAACCAAATAGTGACAGATTGTTTAGGATGATCTAGCAAATGATTTTGCAGTAACTGAATAGCCAAGCTGGTGCGACCGTGCGATAAAAACACATCAGCGTGATCTAAAATGTTTTGATCTTCATTAAACTCTTCAACCGAGAAAGGGCTTTCTGTTGATGCGTTTTTGACAGAAATAGTTGAAGTCTCTAACAATATATTGTTTACAGCCGCTACTTCTTCATGCGTTTCATTTTCAAAAAAGTCGTCATTTGCGTTGGTATTAATTGCATCAATACTGCTTTCAGCCTTGTTTTCGTCTATCCATAAAGTTTCTGCAGCTGTCTGTTGCTGTTGTTGACGGCGACGACGCCACCAATCAGCCGCAAAATAACCACCTGCCAATAAACCAGCACCCGCTAAGTAGCTAAGCCATTGCAAATGATTGCTTGATAACTCGTCTTGCGTAATTTGTTGCGCTTTAAGTTTGTTTTCTGCTTCTAAATTATTGTTGCGCTGTTGCAAAGTGGTGATTTGTTTTTGCAAGTGCGCTAAGCGGTTGTTCATCACGGTCACTTCGTCTTGCACAGCGATTTCTGGCGAATATGCCTCGGGCGATGTTTCTGGTGAAAGGTGTAATTGCGTATCTAGTCTTAAATTTGGACTTTCTAGCGAATTGCTTATCACCATATCTCCGCTAGAGATACTTAAATGCGGCCCGTTGGCTTTAGTGAGTCTTTTTGCAACGGTTTCTGATGTGCTTGAGCTTGTCTTTGCAGTGCTAGCAAGAGCGTTGTCCGTATTAAAACCTGTTGTTAATACAATATTTTTATTGGTTTTTTTATTGCTTGATGATTTGGATTGATGCTTTTTGCTAGAAGACGGCTGCGCTTTAAGGGCTTGTGCATTAAAGCTTTGAGGCGCAGAAGATTGAGGAATGGCTCCTAATGCTTGTGTCTCAGGTGTTTGCGCTTCAACTAAAATATTTGTTTTTGGTGGACCATCGGCGAAAGCTGTTGATTCTTCGTCAACACTGTTTTTTGTTTCAACAACAGGCGCAGGGTCTAATAGCAAAATATAATCACGGCGAACATTGGCTTCACATGCCGCCATAATGGCCATATTAGTAATTGGCTCATTAATGATTTGGCTAGTGGTGACGCTTAAAATTGCTTCATCATTGACTATTTTAGATAATTTAAAATGTGCATTTGTTAATGCGTTTTCTAAAACAGTATCGCCAATTAATCTAAAGCAGCCGTCGCCTTTAAGTTCGGCGGCCTTTATATCATTGACCCCCTGTATTTTAATAGTGGCGCGCAAAGGTTGTCCTAAATGCGATTTCACATCAATGTTGCCAAAACCAAGCGCAACTGCGCTATTGGCCAAAATACTTAGCGCGGCAAACACGGCTAACTTTAGTTTATAATTACTTTGCATACTCATCACCTAGCTTTCAATGTTTTACGTTTTTATTATTATTGTTAAATCATTTTACAGGAATACCAATAAACCCTATTTAATATGATTAAGCAAACGGCATGCCAACTAATTCGGTTTAATTGCTCTAATGGAATATTGGCTGCCAGAGTTAGGCAAAAATAATCCCAAAAATAATCTGTGAATAGAATTGACAAGTAATTGAGCTAAAGCATATAATCCGCCCTCTTGATTTTTTTAAGCCATGTACATATGCATGGCGTATTTGGATTGCTAGGCTATGAATATTTTCTCTGGAAAAACTTTTTCTGCTAAATCGCACGAAGTACAACGCGATTGGTTTGTAATTGACGCAACTGATTTGGTGTTAGGCCGTTTAGCCAGTGCTTGTGCACACCGCTTGCGTGGCAAACATAAAACCATTTATACGCCACATACTGATACTGGTGACTACATTGTAGTGATTAATGCAGACAAAATTAAAGTAACAGGCGCAAAAGCCGATGGCAAACTGTATCACAGCCACTCTGGCTACCCGGGCGGTATTAGCACCACTACTTTCTCTAAAATGCAAGACAAGTTTCCTGGTCGTGCCTTAGAAAAAGCAGTTAAAGGCATGCTACCAAAAGGCCCGCTAGGTTACGCAATGGCTAAAAAAATGAAAGTTTATGCTGGCGACAAGCATGAGCACGCTGCACAACAACCCAAAGCATTGACTATCTAAGGTATTAAAGATGATTGGTAAATATAATTATGGTACAGGCCGCCGCAAAAGCTCAGTAGCGCGCGTGTTTTTAAAATCAGGCAAAGGTAATATCGTTGTAAACGAGAAACCAGTCGACGAGTATTTTTCACGCGTGACTTCACGTATGATTTTGCGTCAGCCTTTAGAGTTAACTAACAATCTAGCCAGCTTCGATATCATGGTAAACGTGATTGGTGGCGGTGAATCAGGCCAAGCGGGTGCAGTGCGCCATGGCATTACCCGTGCGTTAATCGATTATGATGCAGCACTTAAAAGCGCATTGTCACAGGCTGGCTTTGTAACACGCGATGCACGCGAAGTAGAGCGTAAAAAAGTGGGCTTACGTAAAGCGCGTCGCCGTAAACAATTCTCTAAACGCTAATATTAATCAGCGTCAAGAAGGTAAAAAAGGTCGCGTTTGCGGCCTTTTTCATTTATGGTTTAATATTAGAGTAATCCATTAGCATTTAGGTACTAAAATTAGTGATGGCAATTAAAAAAGTAAAAATAGGTATTGTTGGTGGCACTGGTTACACGGGTGTTGAGTTGCTACGCTTATTAGCCTTGCACCCGCATGCCGAGCTTGCTGTGATTACCTCGCGCGGCGACGCAGGCTTGCCTGTGGCGGATATGTTCCCTAGCTTACGTGGTTATGTCGATTTAAAATTTAGCGATCCCGCAACGGCTAACTTAGCCGCATGTGACGTGGTATTTTTTGCAACACCGCACGGCGTGGCCATGAGCCAAGCACAAGCGTTGTTGAAAGCGGGCGTAAAAGTAATCGATTTGGCGGCTGATTTTAGACTACAGGATACTGCTGTGTTTGAAAAATGGTACAAAATGCCGCACACCTGTGCCGATATTTTGAAAGATGCGGTATATGGCATCCCCGAACTTTATCGTGAGCAAATTAAATCTGCTAACGTGATTGGCAACCCTGGTTGTTACCCAACCACGGTTATACTGGGC
>JANXWL010000065.1 GCA_025351225.1 Methylotenera sp.
GATTCGCCAGATGGCAGTGTGACGGTTTGCGAGGCTAAATCCACATTCAAGCTATAGCCAACGTTTTCAAAACATTCTTTAAATAGCTTGTCTACCATTGCATGGCTGGCCACAATCGGTAACATGCCGTTTTTGTAACAATTATTAAAGAAAATATCGGCATAACTTGGTGCAATAATCACACGGAAGCCATAATCTTCAATCGCCCATGGCGCATGCTCGCGGCTGCTACCACAACCAAAATTCTCACGCGCGAGCATGATTTGTGCGCCTTTGTAGCGCGGTTGGTTGAGTACAAAACTGGAGTTTAATGGCCTATTGGCACAATCCATACCAGGCTCGCCATGGTCTTTATAACGCCATTCATCAAACAAATAAGGGCCAAAGCCAGAACGCTTTATACTCTTTAAAAACTGTTTTGGAATAATCGCGTCGGTATCAATATTGGCGCGATCAATCGGCGCAGCTAAACCAGTTAATTGGGTGAATGCTTTCATATAATTTTATATCCTAAGTTTAATCTTAAGTCTAATCCTAAAGTCTTTCCTTAAATTGCGCGAACGTCAATGCTTCTTACATCGACAAAGTGGCCTGCAATCGCAGCTGCAACCGCCATGGCGGGGCTCACCAAATGCGTACGCCCACCCTGGCCTTGGCGGCCTTCAAAATTGCGGTTTGACGTAGAGGCGCAACGTTCACCGGGACTCAACCTATCTGCATTCATCGCCAAACACATGCTGCAACCTGGCTCGCGCCATTCAAAACCTGCATCTAGGAAAATCTTGTCTAGGCCTTCTTCTTCTGCTTGCCGTTTAACCATGCCAGAGCCTGGTACCACCATTGCCAATTGAATAGAACTAGCTACTTTTTTGCCTTTTGCGACAACGGCGGCTGCGCGCAAATCTTCAATGCGCGAGTTGGTGCAAGAGCCGATAAATATTTTATCAAGTTTGATTTCTTCAATCAGCGTATTGGCGGTTAAACCCATGTATTTCAACGCATTTTCGATACTAGTACGTTTGGTTGCATCTTTCTCTTTGGCTGGGTCTGGCACGCGTCCGCCAATTGGCAATACTTGCTCTGGCGATGTGCCCCAAGTGACTTGCGGAGCAATATCTGCGCCTTTTAACTCAACAACGCTATCAAATTGCGCATCTGCATCCGATTGCAATGTGCTCCAATAGGCAGTCGCTTTATCCCAATTTGCGCCTTTTGGTGCGTATTGACGACCTTTTAGGTATTCAGCTGTTTTGTCATCTGGCGCAATAATGCCCGCGCGCGCGCCTGCTTCAATCGCCATATTGCAAATGGTCATGCGGCCTTCCATGCTCAAGTCACGAATCACCTCACCGCCAAATTCAATGGCAAACCCATTACCACCTGCCGTGCCAATTTTGCCGATAACGGCTAAAGCCACATCTTTTGCTGTTACGCCAACACCTAGCTTGCCATCTACTTTAACCAACATATTTTTAGATTTTTTAGCAATTAAGGTTTGCGTGGCCAATACGTGTTCCACTTCAGATGTGCCAATGCCATGTGCCAAGGCACCAAATGCGCCATGCGTGCTGGTATGTGAGTCGCCGCAGACCACTGTCATGCCAGGCAATGTCGTGCCTTGTTCTGGGCCAATGACGTGGATAATACCTTGATTGGCGTGCTTAAATGGAAAATAAACTAGAGCGCCAGTTTCTTTAATATTGCTATCAAGCGTTTCTACTTGTAAGCGCGAAATCGGGTCTTCAATGCCTTTATCCCAATTTTTGGTCGGCGTATTATGGTCAGGGTTCGCCACAATCGTATCGCTGCGCCAAGGTTTGCGATTAGCAATACGTAAGCCTTCGAATGCTTGTGGGCTAGTCACTTCATGCACCAAGTGTCTGTCGATATAAATTAAGCAAGTGCCGTCAGCATCCTCATGCACAACGTGCGACTCCCATAATTTATCGTAAAGTGTTTTTGCTATCGAATTTGTTTCTAGCATGGCCATTCCTTCTGTGTAAACCTAAATAAAGCGCGAATTTAATCGTATAAATACTAATCGTACCAGTACATGTTAAGTGGCCACTAAGTGCTTCGTAGCTTGCGAGTCTCGCAACAGTTTATATTCAATAGCATCTAGCATTGCGCGCCAAGACGCGTCAATAATATCAGTCGACACACCAATAGTTGTCCAACTGCCATTTTGATCAGCCGATTCAATCAGCACGCGCACTTTGGCAGCAGTTGCTTTGTCAGAGTCCAACACACGCACTTTATAATCCACAAGCCTCACCTCACTTATTTGCGGGTAAAAACGCTCCAGCGCTCTGCGAATAGCTTTGTCTAACGCATTTACTGGCCCATCGCCTTCTGCAGAAACACTTTCCACTTGCTCACCAACGCTAATTTTAACCTTGGCAACCGCATTATTGCTGCGATTGGCAGAAAACTCATGAATACTCACGTTATATTCATTAAGCGCAAAAAACGGTTGAAAGCGGCCTAAAAGTTTGTGTATAAGTAAATCAAATGAATGCTCAGCACTTTCAAACTGGTAACCATCGTGCTCTAATGATTTCAGATGCTCTAATAGTCGCTTAGTTTCAATTGAGTCTTTGGTCAATGTGGCGTCCACAGCGTGAATTTTAGCGAGCAAAGCACTGCGGCCAGCCACTTCTGACACCAAAATATGCCGCGTATTACCCACCAGCTCTGGGTTAATATGCTCATACGAAATCGGGTTTTTGGTTACCGCATCAATGTGCATACCACCTTTGTGCGAGAACGCATCGTGCCCAACATACGCAGCTTTGTCGTTAAACATCATATTTGCAACTTCAGACACAAAACGGGCTGCTGACGCCAAATCCGCTATATTTTCTTGTGGGATACAGCTCAAGCCAAGCTTTAATTGCAAATTCGGAATAATTGAGCATAAATTGGCATTACCACAACGCTCGCCAATGCCATTAATGGTACCTTGCACTTGCACTGCACCCGCTTTAACCGCCGCAACTGAGTTGGCCACTGCCATTTCGCAATCGTTATGGCAATGAATGCCTACCTTACAGTTAACCGTTTCAACTATTTTTTTTGTAATCTCAAACACTTCGTCAGGAAAAGTACCGCCGTTGGTATCGCACAAACAGAGTACATCTGCGCCTGCATCTGCAGCCGCTCGCAGGGTTTGCATGGCGTAGTCTGGATTGGCTTTATAGCCATCATAAAAGTGTTCGGCATCAAACACTACCTCTTTACCTTGTTGCTTGAGGTAAGCCACCGTGTCGGCAATCATATTTAAATTTTCAGCCAAACTGGTGCGCAAAATATCGGTGACTTGATAATCCCAACTTTTGCCAAAAATAGCGACGGCTTTAGTTTTCGCCAACAGCAACGATTGCAAATTGTTGTCTGCTTGCGGACTAATGCCTGGCTTGCGCGTGCTGCCAAATGCGATAATTTTGGCATGCTTCAGTTTTAACGCACTGACACGCTCAAAAAATACCAAATCTTTGGGGTTAGAGCCTGGATTGCCCGCTTCAATATAGCTAATGCCCAGCGCATCCAAACGCTCCACAATTTTCAGCTTATCTTCAACCGTAAACGAGACGCCCTGCGCTTGCGCGCCATCTCGCAAGGTTGAATCGTAAGCGGTAATATATTGTTGCATAGTCATCACTTTTAACTCGCTATTTTCTATGCTTTATTTTTGTGTCTTAAATTGGCCGCAATACGCATTCTTAAAGCGTTGAGCTTAATAAATCCGCCTGCATCTTTTTGGTCGTAAGCACCTTTGTCATCTTCAAAGGTTGCAATACTTGAATCAAAAAGCGAATCCGTTTTGCTATCGCGCCCAGCCACAATCACATTGCCTTTGTACAACTTCAAGCGCACCCAACCATTCACTGATTTTTGCGTATGATCAATAAGCGTTTGCAAAGCCAATCTTTCTGGGCTCCACCAATAGCCGTTATAAATCATGCTGGCGTAACGCGGCATTAAATCGTCTTTCAAATGCGCAACTTCGCGGTCAAGTGTGATGCTTTCAATAGCGCGATGCGCTTTAAGCATAATCGTACCGCCTGGCGTCTCGTAGCAACCACGTGATTTCATACCCACGTAACGATTTTCAACTAAGTCTAGCCTGCCAATACCGTGCTTGCCGCCCATTTTATTCAAGTGCGCAAGTAACTCATGCGGCTTCATCATTTCGCCATTTAGTGAAACTGGGTCGCCGTCTAAATATTCAATATCTAAATATTCCGCCGCGTCTGGCGCGGCCTCAGGGCTAACTGTCCAACGCCACATACTGTCTTCGGCCTCTGCTGCTGGATTCTCCAAATGGCGACCTTCAAAGCTGATGTGCAGTAAATTCGCATCCATTGAATATGGGCTGCCGCCTTGCTTATGCTTCATATCTACAGAAATGCCGTGCTTTTCCGCATAGTTCATCAATTTTTCACGGCTGAGTAAATCCCACTCGCGCCAAGGAGCGATAATCTGAATATTCGGGTTAAGCGCATAGGCGCCTAGCTCAAAACGCACTTGGTCGTTGCCCTTGCCAGTTGCGCCGTGCGAAATAGCATCAGCATTCGTTTCCGCGGCGATTTCAATCAAGCGCTTGGCAATTAACGGCCGCGCAATCGATGTACCCAGCAGGTATTCGCCTTCATAAACCGTATTGGCGCGGAACATTGGAAATACAAAATCACGCACAAACTCTTCACGCAAATCGTCAATATAAATTTCT
>JANXWL010000167.1 GCA_025351225.1 Methylotenera sp.
ATGGCTAACCTGCCTACCAACTCATCGCAAATAAAATACGCCGAATGGGCTGCTTTGCAAGCGCAGGCGCTAACCGTGGGCAATGTAGAAAATATTGGCAGTAAGTTAAAAGTGAGTTTTCAGTTAATGGATGCACTAAAACAAACCCAATTGGCGGGTATGGAGTATCAAATTGCACCAAGCCAAGCGCGCATTACCGCACACAAAATCGCCGATGTAATTTACCAAAAATTAACAGGTCAAGGCGGCATGTTTGCCAGTCATATTGCCTATATCACCAAAACAGGCAAGCAATATGCTTTGCAAGTGGCCGATGCTGATGGTTACAACCCGCAACCTGTGCTGAGATCTAACGAGCCGATTATCTCACCTGCGTGGTCACCTGATGGCAGTAAACTTGCCTATGTTTCATTTCAAAAGAAAAAGCCTATTATTTACGTGCAATCGCTAAGCGGCGGTACGCAAGATGTGCTGGCTAATTATAAAGGCAACAACAGCGCGCCTGCGTGGTCGCCCGATGGCAGCAAACTGGCGATTGTGCTCACTTATGGCGCAAATTCGCAAATTTATACTATTTCATCTAGCGGCGGCGATTTGAAACAAATCACCAAAAGTAATGGCATTGATACCGAGCCTGCGTTTTCGCCCGATGGCGCGTGGATTTATTTTAGCTCCGATCGCGGTGGCAAGCCGCAAATTTACAAAGTGCCTGCTGGCGGCGGTGCTGTGAGCCGTGTGACGTTTGAAGGCGCTTATAATGTCTCGCCACGTTTTTCCCCTGATGGAAAAAGTTTAGCGTATATTCGCAACGATGGAGGCAAGTTCCGCGTTGCGCTGCAAGATTTAGCTAGCGGACAAGTGCAATTGCTTAGTGAGGGCGCGCAAGACGAATCACCCAGTTTTGCACCAAATGGCCGTGTGATTTTATACGCCACCAAAGCACGCGGACGCGGCGCGCTAGCGGCGGTGTCGAGCGATGGCAAAGTGCGTCAGCGCCTAAATGACACCTCTGGTGATGTGCGCGAGCCCGCCTGGGGCCCGCTTTTAAATTAAACCCTAAATTAAACCCGGTGAAATTCGTATTAAATCAACCTACATTAAATTAACCCAGATTCGGGGATAACAGGAGAGAGAACGATGTCAACATTAAGCACAAAATTACTCATGGCGCTGGCTATTTCAGCAGTATTAGTGGCCTGTAAAAGTACGCCAATTAAGCCTGCAACGGTCGAGGATAAAAGTCCTGCACCGCCAACCGCCACTACGCCTGCAGACAACTCTGGTGCGGATGCTAATGCGATAAAAGAAGCCAAAATAGATAGCAACGCTAGTGGTGATGATAAAAATAATCCGCTAAAAGACCCTAATAATATTCTTTCAAAACGCAATATTTATTTTGATTATGATAGTGATGCCATCAAAACCGAGTTTCGCCCAATTGTAGAGGCGCATGCCAAGTATTTATTAGCGCACCCAGACACTAAAATGGTGGTGCAAGGTAATACGGATGAACGCGGCACGCGCGAGTACAACTTGTCACTGGGGCAACGTCGCTCGGTTGCGGTTAAAAAAGCACTTAATCTGCTTGGCATAAAAGATAGTCAAATAGAAACAATTAGTTACGGTGAAGAAAAAGCCGCTGTTAACTGTGCAGACGAATCATGCTTTGCTAAAAACCGTCGTGCAGATATTGTTTACGAAGGCGACTAATTAAATGCTTGCTATTAAAAAGTTAGTATTTGTTGCTTTAAGTCTTTTTGCGCTCACATCACATGCGGCCTTATTTGACGACAAGGAAGCGCGCAAAAAGATAGTAGAGGTAGAGGCCAAACAACAATCGGATCATAACGCCGCCATGGCGGCGATTGCCGATTTGAAAAAAAGCCAAGCCGCGATGGAAAAACGTATTGCTGCAATAGAGGCTGTTGTGCAAAGTGGCGGTTTGGCTGATATGTCGAATCAAATTGATGCGCTTAAGCAAGAAGTGGCCAATTTAAAAGGTGATTTAGAAGTCGCCCAACATAATTTAGAGGCTACGCAAATACGTCAAAAAGATTTATATGTCGATACTGATACGCGCCTGCGTAAGCTAGAAGGTGGCACAGTGCCTAGCGCAAACAATAGCCCGCCAGCCAACGCTGCACAACCTGTGGCAGAAGAGAAAGATGCTAAAGCCTTTGCGGATGCCAACACCTTAAGTCAATCAGCCAAACATAAAGAAGCGTTTGCTGCGTTTGATGCGTTTTTAAAAGAGTATCCCAATAGTAAGCTGGCGGCGGATGCGCTGTATGGAATGGGTTATAGTCAGTTTGCCTTAAAAAATTATAAATCGGCCATTGCCACTCAGCAAAAAGTGATTGATTTGCACCCCGATAGTCCCAAAGTACCCGATGCTATGTTTAACATGGCCAATGGACAAATTCAGCTTGGGCAAGTCGGCAGCGCTAAAAAAACGTTACGCGATTTAGTGTTAAAATACCCCGATGCGGGAGTGACGCCAAGTGCGCAAAAACGTTTGAAAGCATTAGAAGTGATTAAATAGCGCTCTAATTTAATTGTCTTTCGCGGTAAAATAAGGTCAATTTATTAGTTGGCCTTATTTTTTAAGCGTCTTTTTTATATTGTTATGGCATTAAAAATCTACGAGATTTTCCACTCGCTACAAGGCGAAACTAGCCGAATTGGCTTGCCGACGGTGTTTGTGCGCCTGACTGGTTGCCCCATGCGCTGCACTTATTGCGATACGGCCTATGCATTTAGCGGTGGTGGCAATATGGAAATTGCCGATATTATGCAAAAAGTGGCTGAATTCGGCACGCGTTTTGTTACAGTAACAGGCGGCGAACCGCTTGCGCAAAAAGAATGTAATGTGCTGCTGCAAGCTTTATGCGATGCGGGTTACAGCGTGTCGCTAGAAACAGGCGGCGCAATGGATATTGCACCTGTCGATGCACGTGTTTCGATTATTTTGGACATTAAAACGCCCGCCTCGAATGAAGAAAAAAACATGTTATGGGGCAATATCAATCACATCAAACCTAAAGATGAAATCAAGTTTGTGCTATGTAACCGCACCGATTACGATTGGGCAAAAGCTAAATTAAGTGAGTTAAAACTCACTGAAAAATGCCCAGTGCTGTTTTCACCCAGTTATCATGATTTAAAAGCCGATGAGCTGGCCAGTTGGGTTTTGGCAGATAAGCTGCAAGTACGTATGCAAATCCAGTTACACAAGGTTTTATGGGGCGAGAGGGCTGGCGTATGAGTAAAAAAGCCGTCGTTTTACTGTCTGGTGGACTCGATTCCGCGACTTGCTTGGCGATTGCCAATTCGCAGGGTTTTGAATGTTATTGCTTAAGTTTAGATTATCACCAGCGCCATATTGCCGAGCTGCAAGCCGCGCAGAATATAGCTCGTAGCCTTGGTGCTAAACAGCATAAAACAGTGCAATTAGATTTAAGTTTGTTTGGCGGCTCTGCACTCACTGACAATAATATTGACATCCCAGAAAGTGGCGCTAATCCAATTCCTGCGGGCATTCCCGTGACTTATGTGCCAGCACGCAACACCATTATGCTTTCACTCAGTTTGGCTTGGGCAGAGGTATTAGGCGCGCAAGATATTTTTATTGGCGTGAATGCGCTCGATTATTCGGGCTACCCCGATTGTCGTGGTGAATATGTCAAAGCGTTTCAGCAAATGGCTAATTTGGCCACAAAAAGCGCAGTAGAAGGCCAAACAATTACCGTGCATGCGCCGTTAATTGACATGACAAAAGCTGAAATAATTGCGCTAGGCACCAAGCTGGACGTGGATTATGCCACAACCGTTTCGTGCTATCAGGCCGATAATTTAGGCCATGCTTGTGGAAAATGCGATTCGTGCCGTTTGCGCCGCGAAGGCTTTATTAAAGCGGACATTGCCGATCCTACCCGTTATGCAAACTAAAACGCAATAAAGCGCATTTTACTGCTTGCGGCATAAGCTATTTTTGGCGTATAATCCGCGCCTTTCTGTCAGAGTTTATTAGAGAACAAGATTATGGTCGTTATTCGTTTATCACGTGGTGGCTCTAAAAAGACCCCATTTTACAACGTTGTTGTGGCTGATTCACGCAATCGCCGCGATGGTCGCTTTATTGAGCGCGTGGGGTTTTATAACCCATCTGCTAAAGCTGGCGCAGAAGGCTTGCGTATTGACGCAGCCCGCATTACCTATTGGACAGGCAATGGCGCGCAAATGTCAGATACTGTTGCACGTTTAGCCAAAACACACGCTAAAGGCCCAGAAGCTGCAATCGTTGCAAAAGCAAAAGATGCTGCTAAAGCCGATGCTAAAAAAGCAACTATCGCTGCTGCTGAAGCCGCAAAAGTAAAAGCCGCCGCCGATGCTGCAAAAGCAGAAGCTGATGCAAAAGCTGCCGCTGATGCCGAAAAAGCAGCTGAAGAAGCCGCTGCTGCTAAAGCCGCCGCAGAAGCTGCTCCAGCTGTTGAAGAAGTACCGGCTGAAGTTGTTGCTGAAGCAACACCAGAAGCGCCAGCAGCTGAATAATTGACAGCTAAAAAAACAGCAGTAAATAGTGATTTAGTTATAATGGGGCGCGTTGTCGCCCCATATGGCGTTTTTGGGTGGCTAAAAATAGTACCCGACACCGAAGTATTTGATGGTTTGTTAGATTACAAAACTTGGTGGCTAGGCAAAGATGACGATTGGCGTGAGCTAGCCGTTAAAGAAGCAAAAACGCATAACGATGTATTAGTGGTAAAGCTGCAAGGCATTGATGATAGAGATGCAGCCTTTTCTTGCAAAGGCAAGCAAATTGCGGTGCCTAGAGCGTTATTGCCAAAGTTAGAAACTGAAGAATATTACTGGTCTGATTTAATCGGGCTAACAGTCAAAAATCAGCAAGGTGTTGATTTTGGCAAAGTAAGTGATGTGTTTGCAACAGGCGCGAATGATGTGGTTGTTGCAAAAAGTGAAGATGGAATTGAGCGTTTAATTCCGTACATTGCGCAAGTGATTGTTGAAGTCAGTTTAGAAGCAAAAACAATGCTGGTTGACTGGGACGCAGATTTCTAATGGCGTTGAGTTCTAAATGAAGTTTGATGTCATTAGCTTGTTTCCTGAAATGTTTGATGCTATTACCAAACATGGTATTACCAGCAGGGCGCTAGACAAAAAGATTTATAGTTTACAGGTGATTAACCCGCGTGAATTTACCGCAGATAATCACAAAACGGTGGATGATAGGCCGTATGGTGGTGGGCCAGGAATGGTGATGTTGGCAGAGCCTCTTGCAAAAGCAATTGAGGCGGCAAAACAAAACCAAGCTGGCTTAGGTGTTAAACCACACGTCATACATTTATCGCCACGTGGCACACCGTTAACGCATGAAAAAGTGATGCAATTAAGCCAGCAACAAGGTTTAATTTTGTTAGCAAGTCGTTACGAAGGCGTGGATGAACGTCTGTTAGATGCGCTAGTAGACGAGGAAATTTCGATTGGCGACTATGTGTTAAGTGGTGGTGAATTGCCTGCCATGGCACTTATAGATACGATTGTGCGGCAATTGCCTGGCGTGTTGGGCGATGCAGATTCCGCGATTGAAGATTCGTTTGTAAACGGATTGCTGGATTGCCCGCACTACACGCGACCTGAAATGTACGAAGGAGCCTTTGGTAAGGTTCATAGGGTTCCAGAGGTTTTATTATCTGGCAACCACGCAAAAATTAGAGAATGGCGATTAAAACAATCGTTATTGCTAACAAGGGCGAAACGCCCGGATTTATTGGCCGCAAGGCCGTTGACGAAAGAGGAAGCACGGCTGCTACAAGAGATAAAAGCTGAAAGTAATTAGCTATCTCAGAAGTACTTTATAGCAGGAACAAGCATCTTCACAATTAAAAGGAGCCCGTAAGGGATAAATAGCATGGCAGATATTATTAAAATGTTGGAAGAGGAAGAAATTGCGCGTTTAGGCAAAGAAATTCCTAATTTCGCCCCAGGCGATACCGTTGTTGTTGGCGTGAATGTGGTCGAGGGTACACGTAAACGTGTGCAGGCTTATGAAGGCGTTGTGATTGCAATCCGCAATCGTGGCTTAAACTCATCATTCATCGTGCGTAAAATTTCTTCAGGCGAGGGAGTAGAGCGTACGTTTCAAACTTATTCACCAGCAATCGCTTCAATCGAAGTAAAACGCCGTGGTGATGTTCGTCGTGCTAAGTTGTACTACTTGCGTGAGCGTTCAGGTAAATCTGCGCGTATTAAAGAAAAACTATTTGCACGCGAAAAAGAAGTATTGGCACCAGCAGCAGCTGAATAGATTGACTGTAATAAGCGAAAAGCCCCAATTGTTTGGGGCTTTTTTATTGGCATAGTTGATGTTTTAGCTTTTTAGCAGACTGTATTGCAAGTGGCTTATTGTTTGGAGTACATTAATAGCTTATGAATAAGCGACCATTGCAGTTCGATGCGATTATTGATGCACCTTTTGGCGCTGTCGGTTTTTTTGCGCTTAAAAATCAAACCATGGGTGAGCAGTTTTCGATTGAATTATTAACCGTAAAGCATGCGCCTAGACCTACCGAAAATAAAATGGTGCAAACCATAGCCAACCAAATTACTGCGTATTTTAATAATATAAATTATGATTTTAAACTGCCAGTGAATCAACACGGTACACCTTTTCAACAACGTGTATGGCAAGCAATCAGCGCGATTCCACGTGGACAAGTGCTCACTTATGGCCAACTTGCGGTACAGATTGGCAGCGGGCCACGCGCAGTGGCTAATGCTTGTGGCGCTAATAATTTGCCTTTAATCGTCCCCTGCCATCGCGTGGTTGCACAAAACGGCATTGGCGGTTTTATGCAAGGCAACCCAGATGGCCTAAAAGTAAAAAGATGGCTACTAAAGCACGAAGGCCTTAACTTTTGACGGAAGTTCAGACTAATGTTAATTCTGGTCAACTTGATACGTTTATCGATCACCTTTGGCTTGAAGATGGCTTATCCAAAAACACTTTAGAAAGTTATCGTGCCGATTTAAGCCAGTTTAATACGTGGCTTATCAAGCAGCATAAAGAGTTACTAAGCGCTAACCAAGCTGATATTCAACAATATCTCGCTGTTAAATTTCCACAAAGCAAACCACGCAGCATCAGCAGGCTAATTGCCAGCATGCGACGCTTTTATCGCTACGCGCTGCGAGAGAGTTTAATTAAAACTGACCCAACGCTGCAAATCGAATCGCCCAAATTACCGCGCAGTTTACCCAAAAGTTTAAACGAGCAAGAAGTAGAAGACCTGCTCAACGCGCCCGATATTAACCAGCCTATTGGCCTGCGCGATAGAGCCATGCTGGAGCTGCTGTATGCAAGCGGCTTACGCGTCTCGGAGTTGGTGACCGTGAAAGTGAACGAAGTCAGCACGCAGGATGGCGTGGTGCGCGTAACGGGCAAAGGCAGCAAAACACGGCTAGTGCCAATGGGTGAAGAGGCGGCGGATTGGATAGACCAATATTTAAAACAAGCGCGGCCAGAGATTCTGCAAAAACGCCTGTGCGACGCCATGTTTGTTACTGCCCGCGCCGATGCCATGACGCGGCAAGCCTTTTGGTATTTAATCAAACGCTATGCGCTGGTTGCTGGTATTACCAAACACATGAGCCCTCACGTGTTGCGCCATGCCTTTGCCACGCATTTGCTCAATCACGGTGCCGATTTGCGCGTAGTGCAGATGTTG
>JANXWL010000196.1 GCA_025351225.1 Methylotenera sp.
TCAAACTTGTGAATCACCACCAAATACACTAGCGAGCCCAAAGCCACAGTTAACGATTGGCTTAAACTGACAATCACAATAATGCTGTTAGAGATTAAATTGCCCGCAACGGGAATCAGCCCCACCACAAAGGTAATGGCAATCATGGTTTTTACCAAAGGTAAGCCAACACCCAAAATAGGTAACAATACCAGCAAATAAATACCAGTAAACGTCGCGTTAATAGCAGCAATACGTACTTGCGCAAACACCACACGCCTAAATGCATCGCCAAATAGGGCGGCGCGACCCGCCAGCGCATGAGCAAATGGTTTAAATTCGTCATCGTGCGCCGCATCGCGCAAAGCAACAATACCGCCAATGACCATGCCTAAAATAATATGTGCTATTAAGCGTCCAGCCTCTTTGCCCGCACCTTGCAAATCTACAGAATGTACACGTAGCCACTCAGCCGCTTGCACTCTAAATGTGTTTGCATCTGCGGGTAAGTGAGAAAGCATCCATGCGGGGAATATTTTGCGAGAGTCTTCGATAATTTGTGCCATTTTGGCGAGTAAGACTGTAAGGCTACCTGATTCTGACCTAAAGAAAGCGACCAAACCAGCACCCGTCAAGGTAAGCAAGCCAACAATTACAATCACCAAAAATGCAATAGCGAGTAGTTTTGCACGATCACCAGGCAATTTACGCGCGATATGCGGCGTTAAAATATGAATTAGCTCATACACCAACAAGCCCGCCAGCAATGCAGGCAACAGATGAAACATCAATACAAACAACAATACAATGCCAGCCAATGCCCAGGCCGCAATATCATATTTGTTTGCTTTTAGTAATGCGTTTACTTGCATGCTTGCCTTTTAAATACTATTTAAATAATGCGCCGCGCAAATTGCTGCACGAGCTTTTGCGCTTGCGTAACTGGCAGTTTAACAACAAAATGTGCGGCTTCATCAAATGTTTTTTCTAATACCTGCCCATTATGCTTAGCCAAGGCACGCGTCAACTCATCCACTTGCTTATAACTAACAGTAAGGCTGATTTGCTGCATTTCGACAAAATCATGGCAGTTTGCAGCATCTAAAGCTATTTTAGCTGTGCCACTATAAGCCCGTGCTAAACCGCCTGTGCCAAGATTAATGCCGCCGTAATAGCGTATCACGCCCACCGCAACATTAATTAGATCGCGCCCTTCTAGCATTTGCAAAATAGGTTTACCTGCCGTGCCGCTTGGCTCTCCAGCATCTGAAAAACGCGGCACTATCATATGGTTTCCTAGGCCATCTAACGTTTTGATTCTAAAAGCATAAGCCAAATGATGCGCGTTTTGGTGTTGCGCTGCCAAGGCGCGTAAAAAAGCGCCTACTTCACGCTCGGTTTCACAATAACTTGCAGCTGCATAAAAGCGTGATTTATTAATGGTTTGCTCGGCAAAACCAGACTTAGTTAGCATTTGCATGCTTGTCAAGACAATCCTGTTATTTTACCCGCCGTATTCACGTCAATCCATGCGCTAGCCGGCGATTTTGGCAAACCCGGCATGGTCATCATATCGCCACAAAGGGCGACAATAAAGCCTGCACCACGCGATAGCTTAATATCTGTCACCTCTATGGAATGTCCTATTGGCGCACCGCGTAAGCTAGGATCTGTCGAAAATGAATATTGAGTTTTGGCAACACAAATAGGCAAATGGCCGTAGGATTGTTGTAACACCATTAACTTGGCCTGTGCTTTATGACTGAACTGAATATCTGCAGCACCATACAGTTTTTTCGCAATCGCTTCTAATTTTCCAATCAGCGAATCACTATCTTGATAAAGAAATTTGAATCGAGATGATTTTTTTTCAATTAAATCAATTAGTTCAAGTGCCAAGTCGATTGCACCCTCGCCGCCCTGCGCCCAGTGTTTGCAGACAACGGCTTTAAAGCCTAAAGCTTCAACAGCCTTTGTTAAGGTATCGATTTCAGCTTGTGTATCATGTACAAAATGGTTAATGGCCACAATCGCATGCATGCCAAAATGCTCCTGCAAATTGTGCAAATGTTTGGCTAAATTGGCAATACCTCGTTGCAAAGTGGCGATATTTTCAATATTTAACTCGTTTAATGTACCACCACCATGATATTTAAGTGCACGAATCGTCGCCACAATCACCACCGCATCTGGCTGCAATTTGGCAGTGCGGCATTTAATATCAAAAAATTTCTCAGCACCCAAATCGGCACCAAAACCCGCCTCTGTCACCACGTAATCTGCCAATTTTAAGGCAGTTTTTGTTGCAATGACTGAGTTGCAGCCATGCGCAATATTAGCAAAAGGGCCGCCATGAATAAGTGCTGGCGTGTGTTCTAATGTTTGCACTAAATTCGGTTGAAAGGCATCTTTTAACAAAGCAGTCATTGCACCCTGCGCTTGCAAATCACTCGCCAGTACTGGCTCACCAGCCATATTAATTGCTACTTGAATATTAGAAAGTCGCGTTTTTAAATCATCCAAATCTTCGGCCAAGCAAAAAATGGCCATGACTTCGCTTGCAACGGTAATGTCAAACCCTGATGTTTTATCGCCATATTGATGATGCAAAGTAATATGCCGTAATGCCCTGTCATTCATGTCTAAGCAGGGTTTCCACGAAATGCGATGAACATCGATTTGCAAGGCATTACCGTGATGAATATGGTTATCTATCAGCGCGGCCAGTAAATTATTGGCTGCTGTAATCGCATGAAAATCACCAGTAAAATGCAGGTTGATATTTTCCATTGGCACGACCTGAGATTTCCCGCCGCCAGTTGCGCCACCCTTCATGCCAAATACGGGTCCAAGCGAAGGTTCGCGAATGCAAACGATGGCTCTTTTACCCACTTTATTTAAGGCATCGGCCAAGCCAATCGTTGTCGTGGTTTTACCTTCGCCTGCTGGTGTGGGGCTAATGGCGGTGACTAAAATTAGTTTGCCATTGGTGTTTTTTTGCAACTTACTCAAGCAGTTAGCACTTAATTTTGCGATGGTGTGTCCATACGGGACTAAATCTTTTGACGCAATGTTAAGCTTTGCTGCAATATCGCCAATCGGCTTAAGCGTTGCAGCCTGTGCGATTTCGATATCACTAAGCATTATTTACGACCTAAAATACTGCCCAATACACCACGCACAATGCTGCGCCCCAACTGCGAACCCACTGCGCGGGCGGCAGATTTTGCAGCGCTTTCTAAAATGGTATCAGAATGGCTGCTTTTAGTACCGCCCAAAACGCTACCGCCAAAAATTCCACCTAAAGCGCCGCCCCAATCAAAACCTTTACCTTCTTCGGCTTGTGGTGCCGATTGTGCGGCGCGCGCAGTTAACACTTCGTAGGCAGACTCTCTGTCTACTTGCTTCTCGTAAACGCCTGCCACTAACGATTGTTGCATCACTGCAGCACGCTCAGCGTCTGTTACTGGCCCAATGCGGCTGAGTGGCGGAATGATAAATGCGCGTTCTACTGGCGTTGGAATACCTTTTTCATCTAAAAACGAAACTAAAGCTTCGCCCACACCCAGCTCAGTAATGGCGGTTGCAACATCTACTTTTGGGTTAGTTCTAAAAGTTTCCGCAGCCGATTTTACGGCTTTTTGATCACGGGGCGTAAAGGCGCGCAAGGCATGTTGCACGCGGTTACCCAGCTGCCCCAGCACAATATCAGGAATATCCAGCGGGTTTTGACTCACAAAATATACACCAACACCTTTAGAGCGAACCAAGCGAATCACTTGTTCAATTTTTTGCATCAACACAGGCGGCGCATCGGTAAACAGCAAATGCGCTTCATCGAAGAAAAATACCAATTTTGGCTTTTCTAAATCGCCCACTTCAGGCAGTTTTTCATACAAATCAGAAAGCAACCAAAGGAGTAGCGTTGCATATACCCGTGGCGAGTTAAATAGCTGGTCTGAGGCCAAAATATTAATCACACCGCGGCCTTGTGCGTCAGTTTGCATCAAATCATCTAAATTAAGCGCGGGCTCACCAAACAACTGGTCGCCACCTTCAGTTTCTACCTGCAACAAAGCTCGCTGTAGTGCGCCTATGCTGGCTGCCGAGATGTTGCCATACACAGTTTGATATTCTGCAGCATTCTCTGCTGCATGCTGCGCCATGGCGCGTAAATCTTTTAAATCAAGCAACAACCAACCTTTGTCATCAGCGATTTTAAAAATACTATTAATCACGCCACCCTGCACATCATTTAAATTAAGCATGCGTGCCAATAATAGTGGACCCATTTCAGCGATTGTGGTGCGCACAGGGTGGCCTTTTTTACCGAACACATCCCAAAATGTCACTGGCGAAGCTTGCGGTTTAAAATCGGTTAAACCAAGCTGCGCAACTCGCGCATCCACTTTTGGGTTGCCACCGCCAGCTTGGCTCATGCCTGCTAAATCGCCCTTCACATCTGCCATAAAAACCGGCACACCCAGCGCAGAAAAACCTTCTGCCATGCTTTGCAATGTTACGGTTTTCCCCGTGCCAGTTGCACCAGCAATCAAGCCATGTCGATTGGCCATTTTGGGTAAAATATATTGAAAAGCGTCGGATTTTGCGATGCGGATTGGTTCTGCCATTACGTTCTCGTTATCAGGTTGTTAAATATCACCATTGCGCGCTTTGCTCATCAGCAAAATCAGCGCATCTTCTAGTTGTTGCGCTGATTTTTTTGCACGCTCGGTTGGGTTTTTAATACTTTTTAAATCAAAAGTTGGTCTATCCAAGCCAATGAACAATATATTTTTTTTATTAACATCTAATTTTTCATACAGCGCAATGCGGCATGGCGCAAATACTAAAAATTCGGGGTGATCTAAAAATATATCTGTGCCCATGCTAAGGTTGCAAAAACTATGCACTTCTTTAATACCTTGCGGGTCTATTCCACGCGCTTTAATGTGCTCGCCGATGGGGAAGTTGGCAGGGTTCACAAAATTCATGCCTTCAGAAACCGACTTTAAACTATCAATTACTTCTTGATACGTAACACCATCTTTCACGGGTACTTCGTAAATTGCACTATTTAAATCAATGGCTGGCATATCACCAATAGCCGCTATTTTACTAGCTTGTGGCTGATTAGCGGTAGACTTTTCTGGCAGGTGCGTTGCACATGCACTTAGTGCAAAAGTAATTAAAAATAGTTTAATCCACATTAATAACTCTCAGTAACATAGCTCAATTTAAGCAGCCAAATTAGCTGTTACGAAAGGCCTTTAGCGCTTCATCCACTTTTTTACGATCAAACTTAGGTGCTAGCAGCTCAATAAAGCCATAAATATAACCACGCAAAAATGCATCTTTGCGCACGCCTAAATAGGTAGTGCTGGCGGGGAATAAATGGCTACAATCAAGCCGCACTAAGTCTTTGTCGCGCTCTTCGTCATAGGCCATACTGGCAATTAAACCCACGCCCAAACCTAAGCTTACGTAGGTTTTAATCACATCCGCATCAATGGCGGTAAGCACTACGTTGGGCATAACGCCTGCATCATGAAACACTTTTGAGACGATGGTACTACCCGTAAATGCAAAATCGTAAGTAATTAACGGAAAGCTGGCCAACTTAGCCAAGGTGAGTGGCTCAGCATCAATCAGGCGATGGCCTTTTGGCACCACCACACAACGATTCCATTCATAACTGGGCAAGCATAGTAAGCGATCATCTAGGCTAATGGCCTCTGTCGCAATACCAATATCCGCCTCGCCACTGGCCACTTGCGCAGTCACTTGGCTAGGATTGCCCTGGTGAATATTGAGCTTAACATGTGGATATTTTTCGATAAACTGCTTGATTGCAGGAGGCAATTTGTAACGTGCCTGCGTGTGCGTGGTGGCAATGGTGAGCGTACCTGTTTCAACTTTGCTAAACTCGTCACCAACGCGCTTAATGTTTTGCATCTCTAGCATAACAGTAGCGGCCAGCTTGACAATATGCCGCCCTGGTTCTGTAATACCAGTCAACCGCTTACCGTTACGCTGAAAAATTTGCAGCTTTAACTCGTCCTCAAGCATTTGAATTTGCTTGCTAACACCAGGCTGCGAGGTATGCAGCGCCTCGGCCGCCGCAGAAATACTCAAGCCTTGGCGCGCTACCTCATGCACATATTTAAGTTGATGAAGTTTCATAAAGCCGCTCTCTTATTGTTAACTTTTTATTTATAACGAAATAATATATGAAAATAACAACAAGGTATTAAATAATTATATCTATACCTGTTATATTACGCCTCTTTGGGAAAATTTGGATTATAAAAACAGTGGAATTTATTCATTATATTATTGCAGGCTTTGTCGTTGGACTGCTGGTTGGCTTAACGGGCGTGGGCGGCGGCTCGCTGATGACGCCTATTTTGTTGATATTCTTTAACGTGAAAGCGGCAGTGGCTGTTGGTACAGATTTGTTGTATGCGTCAATTACCAAATCTGTAGGCATTTTTGCACATGGCAAGCTTGGCAATATCGATTGGAAAATCGTACAATTACTGGCATACGGCAGCATTCCCGCTGCGATTATCACTACACTGTATTTACGCAACTCTGATGTTGCATCAGACGCCACTGTACACAGCATCAAATTTTGGCTGGGCATCGCATTGCTACTCACTTCACTATCAGTATTGTTTCGCAACCAACTGATGCAATTATCCAAAAAGGGGCATTGGATTAACCCCGCTTACACGCCAGCATTAACCATTTTATTAGGTTTAATATTGGGCTTTTTAGTGACGCTAACTTCTGTTGGCGCAGGTGCATTAGGCGTAACCGCTTTACTGATTCTGTACCCAAAAGTATCTATCACAAGAATTGTAGGCACCGATGTTGCACACGCCGTACCGCTTACCTTAGTTGCAGGCTTGGGTCATGCCAGCCTTGGAACGGTCGATTACAGCTTGCTTGGCACATTGTTAATCGGCTCTATCCCTGGTATTTGGATTGGCAGCCATTTAAGCAGCAAAGTAGCAGAACATTGGGTGCGCACAGTATTAGCATTAATTTTAGTCTATGTAGGCCAAAAACTAGCGTTTCCGCAACTAAATCAATTACTTGGAATTTCATTGCTGTTATTTTTAGTGGCTTACAAACAATTAGCATTAAGAAAACCCTAAATAAAGCTTTTATTTTTGAATTTAGCACTTTTAGATTAAAATACTGGGTTACGTTATAGGCAAGCAAAATTATGTACCAATACGATAAATTAGATCAACAAATTGTAGACGAACGCGTTGCACAGTATCGCGACCAAACCCGCCGTTATTTAGCGGGCGAATTGAGCGAGGACGAGTTTCGTCCATTGCGCTTGCAAAATGGTCTTTATATTCAACGGTATGCGCCGATGTTAAGAATCGCGGTACCTTACGGTATGTTGTCGAGCCGCCAATTACATAAATTGGGTGATATTGCCAAAAATTACGATAAAGATTATGGGCATTTTTCAACGCGCCAAAATTTGCAGTTAAACTGGCCAAAGCTAGAAGATGTGCCTGATATTCTAGCTGAGCTCGCTACAGTGGAAATGCATGCCATTCAAACCTCTGGTAATTGTATTCGTAACATCACTACAGACCAATTTGCAGGCATTGCGCCTGACGAAGTGATTGACCCGCGCGCGATGGCCGAAGTAATGCGCCAATGGAGCACCTTCCACCCAGAATTCGCCTTATTGCCGCGCAAATTTAAAATTGCTGTTTCTGGAACCAAGCAAGACCGCGCGGTGGTGCAAGCGCACGACATCGGTATGGAGTTTTACACCGACACCACTGGGAAACTAGCGATTAAAGTATGGGTAGGTGGTGGCCTAGGACGCACGCCGATATTGGGCTCTGTGATTAGGGAGCATCTTGAGTGGCAGCATGCCCTCACTTACTGCGAAGCGATTATTCGCGTGTACAACCTGCACGGCCGCCGCGATAATATTTACAAAGCACGCGTTAAAATTTTGGTAAAAGCACTTGGCATTGAAGAGTTTAAAAAACAAGTAGAAGCCGAATGGGCACACTTAAAAGATGCACCAAACACCATTACTGAGGCCGAATTAGCCCGTGTTGGCAAACATTTTGAAGACATGCCTTATGAGCAACTACCTGCACACAATGCCAGCTTTGATGCAGCAGTGGCCAGTAATCCTGTGTTTGCTGCGTGGGTAAAACGCTGTGTGCATGCACACAAAACAGCAGGCTATCGCGCGGTAACCTTATCGCTAAAACCGCACGGCAAAGCACCAGGTGACGCCACCAGCGCACAAATGCATGCTGTGGCAGATTTAGCTGAAACCTACAGCTTTGGCGAGTTACGCGTATCGCACGAGCAAAATTTAATTTTAGCCGATGTCAAGCTAAGTGATTTGTTTAGCGTTTGGGAAAAAGCCCGTGCAGCTGGTTTGGCTACGCCAAACATCGGCCTATTAACCGACATTATTTGTTGCCCAGGCGGCGACTTCTGCAGCTTGGCTAATGCTAAAAGCATTCCAATTGCCGAAGCGATTCAAATGCAGTTTGATAATCTTGATTACTTACACGACATTGGCGACATTGAGCTGAATATTTCAGGCTGCATGAACGCCTGTGGCCATCACCATGTTGGTCATATTGGCATTTTGGGTGTGGATAAAGATAGCGCTGAATTCTATCAAGTATCTATTGGGGGCAAACAAGGCAACGATGCGAGCATTGGCGCGGTTATTGGACCATCGTTCGCGGCAGATGAAATGCCTAGCGTCATTCAAAAATTAATCGACGTCTATATTAAAGAGCGTACCGATGAAGAACGCTTTATTGATACCGTGCGCCGCCTAGGTATTGCACCGTTTAAAGCGCATGTCTATGCTGATAAAAACAGTGCAAAAGACGAGGTTGCGGCATGAGTAACTTAATCAAGCTGAATGGTGAAACCGCAAGCATTGTTGAAAACGAATGGACATGCGTCAATCTACCTGCAAGCCAAGCAGAGCAACGCGTTCAGGCTGGTAAAGTGGTGCTATTTAAGCTCACAGGCGAAAAATCTGTCACTGACGAACAAGTAGCAACGACAGTCATCCCTGCAACCGGCAAAGTAATTGTACCGTTAAGCGTGTTCATCGCACGCAAAAATGCGCTTGTAAGCCGCATTAATGCTGGCGAAATAGGTGTATGGCTTGATACGCATGAAGTACTAGAACATTTAAACGAACACCAAGCCGATTTAAATGCATTGCCGATTATCGCCGTACATGTAGAGCGCTTTGCCGATGGCCGCATCTTCTCACTTGGCACGCTTTTGCGTACCCGTTACGGCTTTAAAAACGAACTACGCGCTTTTGGCGACATACTAAAAGATCAATTATTCTTTTTAAAACGCTCTGGGTTTACCAGCTTTTTAATCCGCGCAGACCGCTCTGCAGCAGATGCAATAACGAGCTTGCACGACTTTAGTCAGCCTTACCAAGGTGCAGTAGACGAGTCGCAGCCAGTTTTTAAACGCTACAACAGGACAGCTTAAATGTCAGATGAAGCCAAATGATGGCTGAAGTAAGCATGCTAAAGCCTACTGCTGCTAATCCAGCCACATCACCTACGCTAACAGATGTGCTAGCAGCGAGCGTTAACGCGAAAGCGGTAGATGCCCTGGCCTTGCTGAAAAAAGCTGCCGCAGAATTAAAAGCGGTCACTTTTGCCAATAGCTTTGGTGTAGAAGATATGGTTTTGACAGACATTATTCTTAAAAATAAACTCGCTATCGATATTTTCTCGCTCGACACTGGCCGCTTGCCAGTTGAAACTTACGATTTAATGGCTGCTACCGAAAAATATTACAACACTAAATTGAATGTATTCTTTCCACAAGCGCAGACTGTAGAGTTTTACGTTAAAAATCATGGTATTAACGCATTTTATGAAAGTATCGATTTGCGTAAAAGTTGTTGTCATATGCGTAAAGTAGAGCCGCTACAGCGCGCATTAAAAGGCAAAACCGCTTGGATAACGGGCATGCGCGCTGCGCAAGCCACCACGAGAACCAGCTTGCCAGTGCGCGAGTATGATGAAGCCAATAAGCTTGAAAAATTTAATCCGCTTTCGGATTGGACAGAGCAAGAAGTGTGGGCCTATATTCGCCTGCATAATGTGCCATTTAATGCGCTGCACGACCAATTTTACCCAAGCATTGGTTGCGCACCTTGTACTCGCGCAGTTGCAGTGGGTGAAGATGTGCGCGCTGGACGCTGGTGGTGGGAAGACCCAACAAGCAAAGAATGCGGTTTGCATGTTAAATAATCTCATGTAAAAAATTAAGTAACTTAAATAAATAATTGAATATGTTAAATAAAAAACAGAAAAACCACAATCCTCTCTCACATTTAGATTGGCTAGAAGCCGAAGCCATTCACATTCTGCGTGAAGTGGCAGGCCAATGCTCGAACCCAGTCTTGTTGTTCTCTGGCGGCAAAGATTCGCTGTGCATTTTACGCTTGGCCGAAAAAGCGTTTCGCCCAGGTCGTTTCCCTTTCCCCTTAATGCACATTGACACTGGTCATAACTACCAAGAAGTAATTGATTTTCGTGATCAACGTGCCGCAGAGTTGGGCGAGCGCTTGATTGTACGTAATGTTGAAGATTCGATGAAGCGTGGCACCGTGGTATTAAAAACGTCTGATGAGCCACGCAATAAGCATCAATCGGTGACTTTATTGGAGGCTATTGAGGAATTTGGTTTTGATTGCTGCATTGGTGGTGCACGCCGCGATGAGGAAAAAGCCCGTGCCAAAGAGCGTATTATGAGTTTCCGCGATGAATTTGGTCAATGGGATCCAAAAAACCAGCGCCCAGAATTATGGAGTTTATATAACGCACGCAGCCATAAGGGCGAAAATATCCGCGCCTTCCCTATTTCCAATTGGACAGAAATGGACGTTTGGCAATATATCGAGCGTGAGAATTTACAGTTGCCAAGCATCTATTTTGCACATAATCGCGACATTATTATGCGCGGCGGTGCGATGATGCCCGCCAATGTAAAACTTGCCGATGGTGAAGTGATTAATCAACCTAAAGCGGGCGAAATAGTTACTAACATGCAAGTACGTTTTCGCACAGTTGGCGACATTACCTGTACTGCGCCGGTGTTAAGCGATGCCGATAATGTCAGTAAAATTGTGCTAGAAACCGCCACCACAACCATTACCGAGCGTGGCGCAACGCGTTTAGATGACCAGACTTCAGACGCATCAATGGAACAACGCAAAAAGGAAGGCTACTTTTAATTATAGCCACAGAGAACACAGCGTTCACAGAGGTTTTAGATTTTCTCGGTGGCCTCTGTGTTCTCTGTGGTAAAAATGAAATTTTAAAACATGACAACACACAACGACTCCCTCCTACGCTTCATGACTTGCGGCTCTGTCGATGACGGCAAAAGTACGCTCATTGGTCGTTTGCTGTTTGATACCAAGACCATTTTGGCCGATACGCTGACGCAAATTTCGAACACCTCTAAAAAGCGTGGTATGGAAGCTGTGGATTTATCGCTACTTACCGATGGCCTGCAAGCTGAGCGCGAGCAAGGTATTACCATTGACGTGGCTTATCGCTACTTTAGTACGGGCACACGCAAATACATCATTGCTGATGCGCCTGGCCACGAGCAATACACACGCAATATGGTCACTGCGGCTTCTACCGCTAACTTAGCTATTATCCTCATTGACGCACGCCGTGGCGTGCTCACGCAAACGCGTCGCCATAGCTACTTGGCGCACTTAGTGGGTATTCAGCATATTGTGGTGGCCGTTAATAAAATGGATTTGATGAATTACGATCAAGCCGTTTACGATAAAATTTGTGCTGATTATTTGGTTTTTGCCAAAGAAATTGGCTTAGCACAAGCACGCGATATTCGCTTTATCCCGATGTCTGCGCTTAATGGCGATATGCTGGTTGACCGCCTTGAAAACATGCCTTGGTATACTGGTGAAACGCTGCTTGAGATGCTAGAAGATGCGCCAGCAGCGGATGAAGAGCAAAATGCAGAATTCCGCTTTCCTGTGCAATTTGTCTGCCGCCCGCACGCCAGTGCAGATGCTGATTTGCATGACTTTAGGGGCTTTATGGGGCGCATTGAAAGTGGCGATATTGCGGTGGGCGATGCGGTGACTGTGTTGCCGAATGGGTATCAATCTAAAGTAAAAGCGATTCAAATTGGTGACGCGCAATTAAAAAGCGCGCAAACTGAGCAAAGCGTGACAATATTATTGGAAGACGAAATCGACACCTCTCGTGGCGATATGATTGTGAAAACAGGTAGCAAAATTGAACCTGTTAAACAAATTGAAGCGTTTGTCTGCTGGCTATCAGAAACACCGATGTCACCAGCCCGAACATACGTTATCCGCCACACCACACGTGAAAGCAAGGCGAAAATTGCTAGCATTGCATACAAAGTGGATGTAAATACGCTAGAACAACAACCAGCTACTGAACTTAAAATGAATGATATCGCACGCATTAATTTTAAACTCGCACAGCCCTTAATGGTGGATAGTTACACGCAAAACCGTGCCATTGGCGCTTTTATAGTCATTGATGAATCAACCAATAATACCGTTGGCGCTGGCATGATTGTTTAACTTTACTCTATCGCACATGAAGTAAATCAAATAAAATAGAGCATTAGCTTTTAAGTTGTAAAGAGAGAACAAAATGACTTACGTTGTTACCGAAAATTGTATTCAATGCAAATTTACCGATTGTGTAGATGTGTGTCCTGTGGATTGCTTTGTAGAAGGCCCAAACTTCTTGGCAATCAATCCAGATGAGTGTATCGATTGCACCCTGTGCGTTGCGGAGTGCCCTGCAGAGGCGATTTTTGCTGAAGATGATGTTCCAGCAGACCAACAAGAGTTTATTGCCTTAAACGCCCGCTTAGCAAAGATTTGGCCGGTGATTACTAGCCGCAAACCAGGGCTAGAAGATGCAGACGCAATGAATGGCGTACCTGGTAAGCTTGAGCTGTTGATTGAATAACTTTTAAAATAGTATCAATTTTAATTTGGTAAAAAAGGAAGCTAAGCTTCCTTTTTTGTTTTGGCGTTCACTTATCTTTTATGCTAATTTAGCAATATGGAACTCATTCAAAACTTAGCGCTAGCAGGCGGCCTAAGCTGGGCAAGCGGCTTGCGCTTGTACCTAACCGTGTTTGCAGTTGGTTTGTTAGCAAAGTTCGGCTACGTTCACCTACCTCCAAGCCTTGATATCCTTAGCAACCCAATCGTATTAAGCGTTGCAGGTGTGTTGTGCGTGATTGAGTTTTTGGCCGATAAAATTCCGTATGTGGATAGCGCATGGGATTCGATTCAAACCTTTATTCGCATACCTGCGGGTGCACTGTTAGCGATGGACGCAATTAACTCGAACGACCCAATAATTGCAACAGTCACCGCGCTATTAGGCGGCTCGCTCACTGGCATGACGCATGCCACTAAAGCGGGCAGCCGTGCCCTCATAAACACCTCGCCAGAGCCTGTCAGCAATATCGCCGCATCACTTAGCGAAGAAGGTTTGCTAGTTACGGGTGGGTGGCTAGTTTTTGCACACCCTGCCGTATTTATTGGCTTGCTATGTGGATTTATTGTGTTGATGTTTTGGATGCTACCTAAGCTATGGCGTGGCATTAAATCTGTTTTAGGCAGCATTGGTAAAGTAAGTAAGGTGCAAAGTTAGCAAGATATAATGATCACAACACTTAAATATCTACAACATTATCCTATTGAATTACAAGATAAAATTCGTCAGCTGCAAGCACAAAACAGCCTTGGCGACTACATCACAGAACGCTACCCGCTCGCCCACACCATACAAACAGATAAAGCGCTTTACGATTACTGTAATAATCTTAAACAGACTTTTTTACGCAATGC
>JANXWL010000013.1 GCA_025351225.1 Methylotenera sp.
GTGCGTGAGCATTGGCGCGTAAACGGCAAGCCAAATTTTGCAAAAGGCGAGAAATTGGTGATGAGTTTTCATGGTGTGCCAAAAGTACATTTAACCAAAGGCGACCCCTATCATTGCACTTGTCACAAAACAGGCCGTTTATTAGCAGAGGCGCTAAGTTTAAGCAAAGATGAATATTGTGTTGCGTTTCAATCGCGCTTTGGCAAGCAAGAGTGGCTAAAGCCTTATTTGGCCAGCACTTTAGCCGAATTAGGCAAAGCTAAAACCGCACGTATTGATGTGATTTGCCCAGGCTTTAGCGCCGATTGCCTAGAAACATTGGAGGAAATTGCCATGGAAGGCAAAGAAATTTTCACCCATGCAGGCGGCGGCGAGTATCACTATATTCCTGCATTAAACGAGAATGAAGCGTGGATTCACGCCATGACTGAAATTGCGCTAGAGAACTTGCAAGGCTGGGTAACGGCAGACTGGGACACCGCGCAGGCCATAAAAGATAATGAATTAACCAAAACCCGCGCACAAAGTTTGGGTGCAAGCCAATAAGCGTTATAATTTGCAGCATGATAAATTCATTCTATGAGATGAAGTGCTAGGAGCCGCGGAGCGAATGACGAAGACATATGATTTGTATAGGCGAGGAATGAGCGAGCACGCGCCAGAAATTTTCAGGCTGCGATTCGCTCATAGAATGGACTTATGATAGTAATTACTGGTGGCGCAGGCATGATTGGCTCCATGATTGCTTGGCATTTAAATACCAAACTGGGTCGCGATGATTTGATGATTGTCGACCACATTACGCAAGACGCGCAATGGCAAAACCTTGTGCATCGGCATTATGTTGAATACCTCGATCGCGACCAATTATTTGATTTTCTAGAAGGTAATGATGATGTCACTGCCGTTATCCACATGGGTGCGATTAGCGCTACCACCGAGCGCGATTTTAATAAACTGGTAGAAGCCAATATTCATTACAGCCAAGATTTATGGTCTTGGTGCGCAGAAAACGATGTACCTTTTTTCTACGCTAGTTCTGCCGCTACTTATGGTGATGGTAGTGCAGGCTACGACGATGCCAATAGTGACAAACTGCGGCCGCTGAATGGCTACGGTTACTCCAAACATTTTTTCGATCAATGGGTGTTGCGCCAAACGCCCGAAAGCTCGCCACCTGTTTGGGCAGGCTTTAAGTTTTTTAATGTGTACGGCCCCAACGAATACCATAAAGAACGCATGGCCAGCGTGGCTTTTCACACCTTTAACCAGTTTAGCGAAACTGGCACCATGAAGCTATTTAAGGGCACTAAGGCGGGTGTTAAAGATGGCGAACAATTGCGTGATTTTGTGTATGTGAAAGACTGTGCCAATATCGTTGCACATTTTTTCAGCGCAGCCTTAACTAAAAAACCTGCACACCATTCAATTAACATCAACGGTATTTACAACATTGGCACTGGCCAAGCGCGTACATTTAAAGATTTAGCGACCAACGTGATGGAAAGTATGGGTAAAGCACCCCATATTACCTATATTGATATGCCTGCCGATTTGCAAGGCAAATACCAATATTTTACCGAAGCCAATATGGCAAAATTGCGTAAAGCGGGCTATAACACACCGATGACTTCGCTAGAAGATGGTGTTAAAGATTACGTACAAAATTACTTAATGCAAGATGATTCCTACTGTTAGGCGGGCGATATGAACAACTATATTGAATATTTAAAAGGTGAGCACGCGGCCCACATGGCGATGTTTAATGCACTGGAGCCACTATTCCCAACGATTTCTGACGTTGGAATTTTAATGCAAACCTGCATTAAAAAAGGTGGCAAGATTTTGCTAATGGGCAACGGCGGTAGCGCGGCAGATGCGCAACATATTGCTGCAGAAATTGTCGGCCGATTTAAAAAAGAACGCAAAGGCATGCCTGCTATTGCGCTCACAACAGACACCTCAATTCTCACTTCTGTGGGTAACGATTATGGCTACGATTACATTTTTGCACGTCAAATTGAAGCGCTTTGCCGTCCAGAAGACTTGGTAATTGGTATCACAACATCAGGCAATAGCGCCAACGTAGTTAGCGCGATGCAGGCTGCCAAAGAAATCGGTGCTGTCACAGTTGGTTTAACAGGCGGCACTGGTGGTAAATTAACTGCCATTTGTGACCATAACTTAGTGATGCCATCTTCAGTCACTGCGCGTATTCAAGAAGCGCATATTTTTGTTGGCCACAGCCTTTGCGAAATTTTAGAATCTTAATAAGCCACTTTTAAAACCTTATGCAACAAAAACTACTCGATACCGTCAAGCTTTTTAACAAATCCAAACAACACGCGCTAGTGATTGGTGATGTGATGTTAGACCGCTATTTGATTGGCTCTGTAGGCCGCATTTCACCTGAAGCACCCGTGCCAATTGTGTTATTAAACACGCAAAATGAACGCGCTGGCGGCGCAGCAAATGTGGCAGCAAACTTAGCGCTACTTGGCATTAAAACGCAGCTTATTGGCTGTGTAGGCAACGATATTGAAGCAGCAAGTTTAGGCAAACTTATCACCGATATTGGCATTGACCCTAAGGGCTTAGTCATATCTAAACAACGCCCCACCATCGCCAAAACCCGCATCGTAAGTGGCCACCAGCAAATGATGCGTTTAGACCAAGAAAGCCATTCTGCATTTACTGTCGATGAGACCAAGGCGGTATTAAGCGCCATTCAAATTGCACTTAAAACCAATCCTGCCGTTGTAATTTTGTCTGATTACGCCAAAGGTTTGCTGAGTTTAGAGGTTTGCCAGGCTGTGATTGCGCAGTGCAACGCTCAGCAAATACCTGTTCTGGTTGACCCAAAAGGCTCAGACTACAGCAAATATGTAGGTGCAACCGCACTTACGCCCAACAAAAAAGAAACGGCCGAAGCTTGCAAAATTGACATCAACGATGCCTCATTAATTGCAAAAGCAAGTGCGCTTAAAGCTCAGTTAGGTCTTGCATTTTTAGCGGTTACGCGCGGCGAAGAAGGCATTACCTTAATCGATGAAAGCACGCATCATTTGCCCGCCATTGCCAAGCAAGTATTTGACGTTTCTGGCGCGGGCGATACGGTTATCGCTACGCTGGCAGCTGGTTTAATTGCTGAGTTAAATCCTCTACAAAGCTTACAATTAGCCAATATTGCCGCAGCCGTAGTGGTGGGCAAGGTTGGCACAGTGCCAATTACGCAAGCCGATTTAATTGAAGCGCTTAATGCCGAGCAAGGCAGTGTGCAAGCGCATAAAGTGTGCGATTTGGCCGAGCTAAAGGCAAAAATGGCTGCCTGGAAATTAGCCAAACAAAAAATTGTATTCACTAATGGCTGTTTTGATTTGTTGCATGCAGGCCATGTGACATATCTTGAAGCTGCAAAAAAACGTGGCGACAAGCTGATTTTGGGTTTGAATACCGATCGTTCGGTCAGCGCGCTAAAAGGTCCTTCGCGACCGGTGGTACATGAAGACGATCGTGCGCGCGTACTCGCTGCACTTGAAAGCGTGGACGCGGTAATTTTGTTTGATGAAGACACACCATTGAATTTAATTAACGCGATTAAACCAAACGTTATCGCCAAAGGCAGTGACTACAGTGCGAACCAAGTAGTAGGCGGCAAAGAAGTGCAAAGTTGGGGTGGAGAAATCGCGCTGATTGACTTGGTTGAAGGTCGTAGCACCAGCAACATAATAAAAAAAATGAATGCCTGAAAAATCCCTCGACCCTAATAAAATTCTAATCCTAGGCCCCGCTTGGGTGGGCGATATGGTGTTGGCGCAAAGCCTGTTCAAAACACTTAAAATCAATCAGCCCAATTGCATCATTGACGTGGCGGCACCCGCATGGACATTGCCGCTGCTAGAACGTATGCCAGAAGTTTCAGGCAAAATTGCATTGCCATTTAAACATGGCGAACTGGCATTTTGGCAACGTATACAATTTGGCAAAAGCTTAAAAAATGCGGGCTACAGTCAAGCTATTGTTATGACCAACTCGTTCAAATCTGCCCTATTACCTTGGGCGGCGGGCATACCAACACGCACCAGCTTTTTGGGCGAAATGCGCTATGGCTTAATTAACGACATTCGCCCGCTAGATAAAAACAAACTCAAAAAAACTGTTGAGCGATTTGTGGCCTTGGGTTTGGTTAAAGGGGGGGTAGCCAATAATCAAAACTTGCCTGAAACACTGCCTAACCCACAACTAATCACTAACAAAAGTAATGCATTAGAGTCTTTAAAAAGACTAGGTCTAGCAGAGCCTAACTCAAAAATTCTTGGCCTTTGTCCAGGGGCAGAATACGGTGAAGCCAAGCGCTGGCCAGGGGAATATTATGCAGAGGTAGCAAACGAAGTATTACAAAAAGGCTGGCAAGTATGGTTATTTGGATCTGATAAAGATATGCCAGTTACGATGAAAATCAATCAACTCACACAAAATAAATGCCTAGATTTAGGCGGAAAAACCAAATTAGGTGAAGCAATCGATTTAATGGCGCTTTGCTACACGGTCATTAGCAACGACTCTGGGCTAATGCATATTGCCGCCGCGCTAAATAAAGATGTCAAACAAGGTAAAAACCTCATCGCTATTTTTGGCTCTAGCGACCCCACACATACGCCACCAATGAGCCCCAATGCAGTGATTGAATATTTAGCGCTAGAATGTAGCCCATGCTTTAAGCGCGATTGCCCGCTAACTGGCGAGGCACATTTGCGTTGCTTAACAGCAATAAAACCCAGCCATGTGATTAATCGCCTAATTAAATTAAAACATTAGAATTGTGCTAAGTTACTGTAAATAAATGTTAAACAAGTGTATTTTTATATATACTTAATATAGTATTAAATCTGACTTATTTGACAATGGCATAAATATTGTTCTTTAAATATTTGGTTTATTAAAAAGCTTATTTAAAGGGTCGTTTTGACTAAAGCAGCGCACAAAAGTAATAAAAGACACGGGTTATTAATTAGCAATACGCTCGCCATGCTATTGGTGAATGCTGGGTTAGTTATCACTCTGCCAATGGCAATGTATACGCCACAGGCCTTTGCCGCTGCTAATATCGTGCAATGTGGTACGGCGGTTGCCAATAACAATGTAGATTGTACTGTAGCCGCAACGGGCAGCGTGGGCAGCTTAAGCGCATTAACGGTTAGTGCAACCAATTTAAGTGCTGGCACAATCAGTAGTACTTGACTCACCGCAACGAGCGGTAGCGTGACTAACTTAACCGTAGGCACAACCAGTACTACCAATTTAACTGCTACGAGTGGCAGCATTACCAACCTTACTTCTGGCACCGTGAGTACCACAAATCTCACAGCAGCGAGTGGTTCGATTACCAATTTAAGCTCGGGTACGGTTAGTGCCACCAACCTAAGTGCTACAAATGGCAGCTTAACCAACTTAACGGCTGGCACGCTTAGCACCACCAATCTTAGTGCGACAGACGCCTCATTGACCAATTTAACCGCTGGCAGTATCAGTGCAGGTACAGTGGGTGCGTCTAGCCTTACAGCTGCATCAGCGATGCTTAACTAATTTAACATCTGGTACCATTAGTACAACTAATTTAAGCAGCACTAATCTTACTTCTACAAACATTAACAGCACCAACTTTACAACAACCAACCTAAGCGCAAATAATATTAGCGCCAATAGCATCTCGGCTGGCACTGTTAGTACAACTAACGTTAGCGCGCTAAACGGGTTTGTCACCAATATGACATCCACCGCCACTAGCACCACTAACCTAAGCGCTAGCAATGCATCAGTTACCAACATTACCTATACCAATGCCAGCGTAATTAACTTGAACGTTGATAATGCGGCAATTGCAAGAAGCTTAGTTGTTGCGCCTGGCGCATCAGTTGATATGGGTGGAAACCGCGTGCAAAATGTGGGAAATGGTGTGCTAGATAGCGATGCAGCCAATATGGGTCAGCTACGCCAAATCACCAATAGTATCGACCAAGTTAAAAAATTAGCCAATCAACAAGGTGCCATTGCTGCTGCATTGAACAACTTGCCGATGCCCGCAGGTTTATCAGTGGGTGAAACCACCATTGGTGCAGCTGTTGGCTTCTCGGGTGGTGAAAGTGCGTTATCTGTTGGCTTTGGCTCATCCATCGCCCCCAATGTAATGATTAAAGGCTCGGCAGGCGTGGCGGGAAGCACCACGTCGGTTGGCGTAGGAATTGGCTATACATTTAAATAGTAAGCAAGCTGCTACGAATTAACTCACCGTTATGACCCAGCAACTGCATTCAATGTAATAATAATGGTATGCAAGCACCTAAAAATATCCAAGCAAACCTTCTGGAACAAGGTATTGCGCTACATCAAGCTGGCCATTTTGCGCAAGCAATACAATGCTACGAAGTTATTTTAGCGCAGTCACCAGAGCATCCTGATGCGCTGCATTTAATGGGCGAGGCTTTGTATCGGCAAGGCGCAATAGAAGCTGGCTTGCAGCACATTAACCACGCGATTGCACAAAATCCGCAGGCTATTTATTTTAATACGCGTGGTACAGTTCTGCTGGCATTGCAGCACTATTTACTGGCCGAGCAAGATCTTAAACAAGCCATTAAACTCGCCCCTAATTACCTTGAGGCGCACATTAATTTAAGCAATGTATTCCGCCAAAATAAAGATTATAAAAATGCAAAACGCTATGCCGACAAAGCTTTAACTTTTAACAAGCAATCAGCTGCCGCATGGAATTCCGCTGGATCCATACAAATGGAGCAAGGCAAGCTAGCAGACGCAATTGACTGCTTTGACAAAGCGCTAACCATTGAACCCAATTGTTGGCTAGCTGCCAAAAATAAAGCGGTTATTTTAAGTGCGCAAAAAAAAATGGTCAGATGCCTTGCCCTTGCTGGAAAATGTTGTTGCAAGCACTACTGATTTTGAGGCTTGCAGCCTGCTATCGCGTGCGTACATTGTGCTTGGCGCGCCCGATAAAGCCATAGCACCATTTCAAACTGCCATGCAAGGCATGACGATTGCAGAGCGACAAATTTATTTTGAATCTGCCGATGCTTTGCCACAATTATTCGCCATTTGCGATGCGTTAACGGTGAGCAAATTGCGATTTAGCGATGCCGCAAACCTCTACCAATTGGCGATGGAAGCCTTACCCAATCACAGCTTGCTGCTTAACAACTTAGCCGTCGCGCAGTTTAACCAAGCACTGTTCGACAAATCAACCGAAGTGTTATTTAAGTTGCTGGAAATTGAGCCTGCCAATGTGCAAGCACGCACTAATTTAGGCGTCAGTTTAATTATGCTAGATCGCTCAGAAGAAGCGATTGCACAATTTAAAATTGCCTTAGAATACGAGCCCAATTTTCTCGCTGCAGCGGGTTGGATGATCGGGGAGAAAAACCGTATTTGCGACTGGGAAGGCATGCCTGCTTTACGCGAAAAAGTGGCGAGCTTGCTGGATAACCCAAACAATACACAATCGGTCAACTCTTTCATTTTACTCAGCAATTATGATAGCCCAGCAAAGTTTTTGCAGTGGTCGCGTCGCAATTCTAAAGAAAACTTTGCCAATTTAGGCATAACAACACGGCCTATGTCAGGCATTGGTCGCGAGCATAAACGCATACGTGTTGGCTATTTTTCGGTCGATTTTCGCAATCACCCTGTCTCGCATTTAACCGCGCCACTATTTGGCCTGCACGATAGAAACCAGTTTGAAATTTGGGTTTATTCTTACGGCCCAGATGACAGCCACCCTGTGCGTGCACGTATTAAAGAAAGTACAGAACATTTTGTCGATTTAGAACATTGCTCAATAGAGGAAATGGTGGCGCGCATACGTGCAGACGAAATTGATATTTTGATGGATTTATCGGGCAACACGCGCGGCTCGCGCTCGCAAGTGTTAGGACACAGGCCTGCGCCCGTACAAGCACAATGGCTTGGCTTTATTGGCACCATGGGCTCGCATTATTACGATTACACTATTGCTGACCATTTTGTTGCGCCCAAAGATGCTGATGCGTATTTTGAAGAAAAATTAGTGCGCATGCCGCATTGCTTTCAAATTAACGATACGCAGCGCCCGCCCTTAGATATTGGCTTAACTCGAGAACAGTGCGGCTTGCCTGCCGACGCATTTGTGTTTTGCGACTTTAATCAATCGTTTAAAATTCAGCCCGAAATATTCAGCGCTTGGGTACATATTATGCAACAAGTGCCCAATAGCGTGCTGTGGCTTGCCGATGGGCATGCCGATTACTTAAAAAATATCCGTGCCGAATGGCAAAAAGCGGGATTAGACTTAGCACGTCTGATTATCGCACCGCGCGTTTCGGTTAAGCAGCATGTGCCGCGTTATCAATTAGCCGATTTATTTCTAGATGTATTCCCCTACACCAGCGGTACCACCGCCAGCGATGCGCTGTGGGCTGGCTGCCCATTACTGGCTTTGGTGGGCAACACCATGGTGGCGCGTATGGCAGGCAGCTTGGTACAAGCAGCTGAACTGCCCGAGTTGATTGCGTATTCGCTAGAAGAGTATGTACAAAAAGCCGTGTACTACGCAACGCATACACAAGAGTTAGCGTTGCTAAGACAACACTTAATCACCAAGCGCGACCAATTACCACTGTTTGATACGCCCAATTTTGTCAAACATTTAGAAAATGCTTACAGCCAAATGGCGCAAATGGCGTGGGCTGGCGAGCCACTCACCGCCATCACGCTTTCACCCGTCATCCCGTGTAGACGGGAATCCAGTGACTTCTAACGATGCCCTGATAAACTATGCGCTTATAAATTACGCTCTGATAAAATACAAACAAGCTGTTAAATACTAAAGGCATAACATGGGATTAAAACTAGATTTAGGCTGTGGCAGCACCCCACGCGAAGGCTATATTGGCGTTGGTGTGACGGTTGACGGCACTAAAGCCGCCATTGCGGTAGATTTATTTACCTTTCCGTGGCCATGGCCAGATAACAGCGTAGAAGCTATTTGGTGCAGCCACTTTTTTGAGCATGTACCCAACACTGTGCGCGGAAAATTTATGGAAGAAGCTTGGCGCGTACTCAGCCCAGGTGCAGAGTTGATGATTATTTGCCCACACGCGCGCAGCAATCGCGCCATACAAGATTTAACCCACGAATGGCCGCCAATCGTGTGGGAGTCTTTCTTGTATTTTAACCGTGGCTGGCGTCAAACCAACCACCTAGACCACTACCCCTACCCCACAAAATGCGATTTCGACTTCACTTTTGGCGATATACCACACCCCGATTTTGACCAAAAATCAGAAGAAGAACGCGTGTTTGCTGTGAATCACTACTGGAACGCAACGACGGATATTCATGCGCTGCTGACGGCGAGAAAGTAGAAGTTCTATTTCAGTGATACGATTGATACCACTCGACAAATTTGTCAACACCTACATTTAGCGGCATATTTGGCTTAAACCCTACCCAAGCTTCTAGCGCGCTGGTATCAGCATAAGTGGCTTTTACATCGCCCGCTTGCATAGGCAAAAATTCTTTTTGTGCGGTTTTGCCAATGGCACTTTCTAGCAAGCCAATAAAATCCATGAGCTTTTCAGGTTGATTGTTGCCAATATTAAACAGCTTGTAAGGCGTTCCTGTATTGGCGTTTGGCGTAGCTGGTTTATCAAGTACGCGAATCACGCCTTCGACAATATCGTCAATATAAGTAAAGTCACGTAGCATATCGCCGTGATTGAACACTTTGATCGGCCTATCGTTAATAATCGCATCAGCAAACAAAAATGGCGACATATCTGGTCTGCCCCACGGGCCGTACACGGTGAAGAAGCGCAAACCTGTCGTTGGTAAGCCATATAAATGGCTGTAGGTGTGTGCCATCAGCTCGTTGGCCTTTTTGGTAGCGGCGTACAGGCTTACAGGGTGGTCTACGCTATCAGTCTCGCTAAATGGCAATTTAGTGTTGCCGCCATATACGCTAGATGAACTGGCATACACCAAATGTTGCGGTTTAATGGCGCGGCAAGCTTCTAAAATATTGGTGAATGCAACAATATTGCTACTGATATAAGCATGCGGATTTTGCAGCGAATAGCGCACCCCTGCTTGCGCGGCAAGGTGGATGACGCTGTCTGGTTTTTCAGTTTCGAAAAGTTTGGCGGTTGCCGCTTGCTCGGCCAAGTCTAATTTAATAAATTGGAAATTTTTGGCGTTATCTTGCTTCGCAATCGAGTCAAGCCGCGCTTCTTTTAAGCTGATATCGTAATAATCATTGAGGTTATCAACGCCAATCACCGTATCGCCGCGTGCCAGCAGTTTTAAGGCCACATGGTAGCCGATAAAACCCGCAACGCCAGTGAGTAAAACTTTCATTGTAACACTTTCATTTATTGATTAAGTCTGCCGATTGGTTTGTAATCAATGCCTGCGCTTTTTACCACTACAGGATCGTATAAATTACGGCCATCAAAAATAATATTGGCTTTAAGCTTTTGTTTAATAATAGAAAAGTCTTGGCTTCTAAACTCTTTCCACTCCGTCACAATCACCAAAGCATCAGCATTGTTGAGCGCTGCGCTTGGCGTTTTAGCAAAAGTTAGGCCTGCAACACCATTAAAAATACGCTTGGCTTCATCCATAGCAACTGGGTCATACGCAGTAACGGTTGCGCCGGCTTGCAATAAATCTTGAATCAACACACGACTAGTCGCTTCGCGCATATCGTCGGTATTCGGCTTAAATGCCAAGCCCCACACCGCAAAATGTTTGCCTGCCAAATTGCTGCTAAAGTGCGTTTTAATTTTGTGCGTCAATACTTGTTTTTGCGCATCGTTGGCAGCTTCTACCGCGTTTAGTACTTTTAAATCGTAGCCATTATTGGATGCAGTGCTGATGAGCGCTTTCACATCTTTGGGAAAGCACGAGCCGCCATAACCGCAGCCCGCATAAAGAAAGTCGTAGCCAATACGTGGATCTGAGCCGATGCCTTTTCGTACCGACTCAATATCAGCGCCCAAAATTTCGGCCAAATTGGCCAGCTCGTTCATAAAGCTAATGCGCGTGGCCAGCATTGCGTTGGCGGCATATTTGGTAAGTTCCGCCGAGCGTACATCCATGACAACTAATCTTTCATGGTTACGCTGAAACGGCGCATAAACAGCGCGCATCACCTCGATGCTTTTATCGTCAGCCGCACCAATCACAATGCGGTCGGGGCGCATAAAATCCTCAACCGCAGCGCCTTCTTTTAAAAACTCAGGGTTTGAGACCACGCTGAATTTTGTATCCATTTTGCGCGCTGCAAGTTCCTCTGTAATGGCAACTTTCACTTTATCGGCGGTGCCAACAGGCACAGTCGATTTATCGACAACCACTTTATAATCAGTCATATATTTGCCAATGCTGCGTGCGGCAGCCACCACATATTGCAAATCGGCCGACCCGTCTTCATCGGGCGGCGTGCCAACTGCAATAAATTGTACGTCACCAAATGCAACCGCTTTTGGAATATCTGTGGTGAATTTTAAGCGCCCTGCCGCAACATTGCGCCGCACCATTTCTAGCAAGCCAGGCTCGTGAATCGGTATGCCGCCATCTTCTAAAGTTTTAATTTTTGCTGGGTCTACGTCTAAACAAAGTACCTCATTGCCCACCTCTGCTAAGCAAGTGCCACTTACCAAGCCGACGTAACCAGTACCAATAACCGTTATTTTCATGCTAACTACTCTCTGTTTTTTGATTACGTTTAATCAATATCAAATTGCGGGTATACACCACCGCGCCTGGTAACTGCCCAAGAATAATCACTGGGTCGAGTTTATGGATGCCGTAAGCCAGCACAATAAGGCCACCAAACAAGCTTAAATACCAAAAGCTCACAGGGATTAGGCTTTGGCCATGCTTTTCACTGTGAATCCATTGCACAATAAAACGCGCCATAAACAAGCACTGGCCTGCAATGCCGATACCCAGCCACAGCATATCAGTGGGTGAAGCGCCAGCTATTGCATGCTGTAGTGAATTGCTTAAATGCGCAACAAAATTACCGATACCAATAGCCATACTTAATCTTCTTTGATGATATTAGGAATTTTTGCGCGCCTTTGCAACCAAGCCACGCCGAATAAATCAACTATACCAACCAGCAGCCTATCAATGGTGCCGTAGTTAGACTTACCATGCTCACGATTGCGATGCGCAACAGGTACAGAGACTATTTTTCCGCCACAACGCTTGATAAGCGCAGGCAAAAAGCGGTGCATATGATCAAAATAGGGTAAGTCTAAAAATGCATCGCGCTTAAAAAGTTTTAATCCGCAGCCCGTATCAGGTGTATCATCATGCAACATTTTACTGCGCACCGTGTTGGCAATTACCGATGAGATACGCTTAACCCAAGTATCACGGCGGCTGGCACGGCGGTTGCCGCCAACCAAATCTACGCCATCAGCTACCACAGCCATTAATTTAGGAATATCCGCAGGGTCATTTTGGCCATCACCATCTAGCGTTGCCACCCAATCATATTGGGCAACTTTCACGCCTGTGCGCACTGCTGTGCTTTGTCCGCAGCTTTTGGCATGCCGCACGATTTTTAGCTGGGAAAATGTTGCCTGCAAGCCTTTTAGCTGGATGTAAGTATCATCCGTGCTGCCATCATCTACATACACAATCTCATGCGTGATGTGTTTTAGTGCGGCATCAATCTCGCTAATTAAGCTGGCAACATTGCCAGACTCGTTGCGAACGGGAACAACAACACTCAATTGATTGATTTGCATGGCGTTATTTTAATTGTTTTAAGCCAATAATTGAGAAATATTATCCAGCACGGTGATTTTATGTTCAGTACAATAGGCTTGCCAATGTGGCACTTCTGTCCAATCGCTGACAAACACGAAATCCAGCCCTGCGCGGGTTGAGGATTCAAAATCATATTTGCTATCGCCTACAAATAAAGCGGGCAGTTGCAAGTTGCCATTGGCGATTTCACGCGCCAGCACCACATCTTTGTTATCTGGGCTGCCGAATAAGCCGCCATCAAAGTGTTTGGTTAAATCACGTTTCGCAAACAAGTCTCGAATTTCTTGCTGGTCACCGCCTGACAGTATCATCCACTTAGCTTGTGACGTAGCTTCACGTAAGGTTTGTAGGCCATCAGCAACTGCGCATTCCATTAAACCCACTTCCAACTCGCGGCTAAATTCATCCAGTAAAGCTTGTACGGCATCTTCTGTGGCAGGCTTATTCAAAACCTCGCGCAGATACCAATCAAACTTATGGTAACGCGAAATACCACCGAGTTTAACGTGATAATCCGTTAATGCTAGTGCCTGTGCATCTGTCGCGCCAAGATTTTTAGCGGTGCGAAAGTAAGCCTCAGTTTTGACGACATTCGAATCGAGTATCACGCCATCACAATCGAACACGACACTTTTATACTGTCTTAAATCAATCAAATTTTGCTCTCAAAATAATCGAACCTAATAAAAAAGGCTTTGCCGCGCTTGGCGACAAAGCCTCTATTATAACAGCTCTGATTTAAACGGCAGCCGTTAAGCTGCTGTAATAGCGCTGGCCTCTTTGGCTAGCTTAGTAATATGCGCCCAATCTTTACGCGCAACCGCATCGGCGGGTGTTAGCCATGTGCCGCCACAAACAACCACGTTTGGCAGTGCCAAAAACTGTGCTGCGCTATCAACCGTTACGCCACCAGTTGGACAGAATTTCACATCACCAAACGGGCCAGCAAAACCTTTTAGCAAGTTAATGCCGCCCACCGCCACTGCTGGGAATAATTTTAAAAAGTAATAGTCATCTGCATTCGCGGTCATAATCTCAGAACCAGTTGAAACTCCTGGTAACAATGGCAAACCAATTTTACGTGCGAACAAACCTAGTTCGGAAGTGTAGCCTGGGCTAACTGCAAACTTACAACCCACATCTAAACTTGCTTGTGCATCTTTTAAATTGCGCACCGTGCCGCTACCCATAATCGCATCTGGCACGTGCTTAGCAATTTGTTCCATGGCTTGCAACGCACAGCTAGAACGCAATGTCACCTCTAGCACGCGAATACCGCCTGCTAGTAAGGCTTCTGCCATTGGTACAGCGTCTTCTACTTTGTTAATCACAATAACAGGGATAACCGGGCCTTGTTTGGCTAAATCGAGTGTGTTCATGTTTCTTTTTACCTATTTAATTAAATATTTATTTAAAGACCAAAGCTTACCTCACCCCCTTAAAGAACAAGGGAATGTTAATAGAGGAAATTAGCGATACTAAATTGCTAAACTTTGATAATCGGCTGAGAACAAGGCGCATAAGCGTAGACAGTACGATTAGTACGGCAAGCGAAATGCAACGCAGTTATCGGTCGATTTGCGAAGTTTACAACCATGTGATTGCACCTTCTTCGGCCGAGAGTACATTACGCCGCATCCCACCAAACAACTCACGCCCAATACCATGCGAGTTGTGATGACGTTTTGCGTCACTTAATGCAACAGCATCGCGTTCTGCCCACGTGTCCTCATCTACCAGTGCATTCAGCGTTCCGACAGACGCGTTTAAACGAATGATGTCACCATCGCGAATTTTAGCGATTGCGCCGCCCGCGCTTGCTTCTGGACTTAAATGAATTGCAGCAGGTATCTTACCCGATGCACCACTCATGCGGCCATCAGTAACAATCGCTACCATAAAGCCTTTGTTTTGCAGCACAGCAAGCGGTGGTGTTAATTTGTGTAGCTCTGGCATACCGTTAGCTTTTGGCCCTTGAAAGCGCACCACAGCCACAAAATCGCGCTCTAATTCACCACGGTCAAATGCACTTAATAACTCCTCTTGGCTATCAAACACAATGGCGGGGGCTTCGATAATATGCCTATCTTCAGGCACGGCAGAAATTTTAACTACGCTGCGACCCAAATTACCTTTTAGCAAGCGCAAGCCGCCTGATTCGTTAAATGGATGTGCAGCGGTTCTAACTATGGTTTCATCGCCACTCTCGGCTGGGTAAGGCTTCCACACCAATTTACCATCTTCTTTCACTGGATGTTTGCCGTATTCGTGCAAACCGCCTTTGGCCACAGCATACACATCAGGGTACATATAACCACCCTCAATCAGCTCACGAATCACAAAGCCTGGGCCGCCCGCAGTTTGAAACTCATTCACATCCGCCTTGCCATTAGGATATACACTCGCTAATAATGGTGTGGCTTTAGCTAGATAATGAAAATCTGTCCAATCAATAATAATGCCCGCTGCGCGTGCAATCGCAACCCAATGAATTAAGTGATTGGTCGAGCCGCCCGTAGCCAGCAAAGCTACCATTGCGTTCACAATCACGTGCTCATCCACTAGCTTGCCAATCGGCACAAAGCTCTCTTTTTTGGTGTTCTGCAATACAATTCGCACCGCTTCACGTGTTAAATCCTCACGCAAACCATCGTGTGGGTGAATAAACGCTGCGCCTGGTACATGCAAACCCATGGCTTCTAGCAACATTTGATTGCTGTTAGCAGTGCCATAAAACGTGCAAGTACCTGCGCCGTGATACGCGGCATTTTCAGAGGCTAATAGCTCTTCGCGTCCAACCAAACCTTGCGCGTATTTTTCGCGCACTTTCGATTTTGTGGTGTTATCAATGCCCGTACTCATTGGTCCTGCAGGCACAAATACGCATGGCAAATGACCAAAGTGTAGCGCGCCTATCAAAAGCCCAGGCACAATTTTATCGCACACGCCCAGCAACAAAGCCGCATCAAATACATCATGAGAAAGCGCAATCGCAGTACCCATGGCAATATTATCGCGGCTGAAGAGTGAAAGCTCCATGCCAGCCTCTCCCTGCGTAATACCATCGCACATGGCTGGTACGCCGCCTGCTACTTGGGCTGTAGCACCCAGTTTGCGTGCTTCATCCCGAATAATCGCAGGAAAACCTTCATATGGCTGATGCGCAGATAGCATCTCGTTATAAGCCGTTACAATGCCGATATTAGGTGCTTTTTCAGAAAAAATGCGTAACTTATCATTGGCTGGCATCGCTGCAAACGCATGCGCTACGTTGGCACAACCTAAGCGATCGGGTCCTTTTTTGCGCGTAATCATTTCATCTACACGATGCAAATAGGCACTGCGGGTTGGTCGGCTGCGCTCAATTATGCGCTCGGTCACTTCTATATGAGATTGCTTCATTTTATATAAGTCTTGTAATTAATGAACTACCCCAATTATCACCAATTGAGCCTAATCAGTCAAACGAATGATAGTTAAGGCATCACAAATAGTTTGCAAACACTTAAGTTGCAATTGAGCCACTAACTTGTTATGCAGCAAATTATACGTTAGTATCAAGGCATGAAAATCGTGCTAATACAGTGCCTATTTACTCGACAGAACACCAATAATGCAGCCAACCATTACCATCATTGTTCCGCAATACAAAACTTTTCAAGTCACTCAACTTTGCTTGCGAGCATTAAAGAAGTTTTCTACGCTCAATATCGAAGTCATCGTTGTAGATAACAACTCGGCTGATGACTCTCTTGCGTATTTAGAAAAAAATAAATGGATTAAACTTATTAAAAACGAGCATGCTGCAATTGGTGGTGCGGGGCATAAACAAGCTTTAGATATTGGTGTAAAAGCTGCAAAAGGTGAATGGATTTTGCTGTTTCACAGCGATACTATTGTGTTAAAGCAAGGCTGGGATGCCGATTTGCTTAACTTAATGCACCAGTACCCACAAGCAGTGGGCGCAACAAGTGTAGTGCGCGACATTAATCTGTTCGCAAGCTGGCATAGCCGATTGATACGAAGATTTAAAGAACGACAATATGCGTATCACCACACGCTGGACACTAGCAATAACAAAATGATGTCGTACTGTTTTTTAATCAAAAGAGCGTTTTTAATTAACACAGGCTTTAATTTTGAGCAGGCAGAAGGCGACGTTGCCGATGCCCTTTATCGTAATCACATTAAAAATAAACAAGCTTTTGTGCTACTGGGTCGTAATTTTTTGAAAAATATTTTATGGCATACCAGCAACGTCAGCTCAATTCTAACGGGTCAAATGACGGACTCAAAATCTATATCCAAGCTGCATCAAAAACTCAACTCACTGTTTTCAAGTGCAGTTATTAGCGAGTTGACGCACGACAGCAGTTTAGATTGCTTTTAAGTGTGATGAAAATCGCCATTATTCGCCGCAAATTTAACCCATTTGGTGGTGCAGAACAATTCATCACCCGCACCATTGAAGGCTTAGGCGTGTTTAAGATTCAAGCTTCAATCATCGCAGAATCGTGGTCAAAAACTGATGACGCACCCACTTTAGCAGGTCAAGATTGGATTAAAGCTGACGTGCAGGGCAATAGTCGATCGGCAAAATTTTTATCATTTCAACAATCAGTGGCAACCATTTTAAGCACGCATCAGTTTGATTTAATTCAATCGCATGAGCGTTTACTTGGCGCTGATATTTATCGACTTGGTGATGGTGTTCATGCCTCTTGGGTGGCACGCTTAGCAAAGATTAGCCCCTGGTATACAAAACTGTGGCTTAAAATTGACCCTTACCATCGCGCAGTCATTCGTACCGAGCAAGAAATGGCAAAAGAGCCTAACTTAACCTATGTGGCCAATAGCACGCTAGTACAGCAAGAGTTAATAGATTGGTACCATGTGCCTAAAAATCGCATCGTGTTGATTGAAAATGGTATCGATACCAAGGCTTTTAGTCCAAGTTCGCAAACTAAAAAAATAACAGAAAAAACTAAGCTCGGCTTAAATCCGCAGCTACCAACGGTGCTGTTTGTCGGCTCTGGCTTTGCCAGAAAAGGCGCTTTTGAATTGCTTGAGGCAATCAACAGACTGCCAAATTTTCAGCTGATAGTTGTTGGTCATGACAAGCAATTAACCAGGATTAAAAAGCGCGTTAAGTCCTTACAATTAAAAAAAAGAGTGTTAGTGACAGGGCCGCAAGGTGATGTAAAGCCATTTTTAGCAGCGGCTGATATATTTTGTTTACCCTCACTATACGATCCTTTTCCCAATGCCGTGTTAGAAGCACTTTGCAGTGCGCTGCCGGTAGTGGTGACGAATGCAGTGGGCATTGCTAACGCGCTTATTCAAGCCAACGCGGGGCTTATATGTAACAAAGAGTCTGCTGGTATTGCGCAAGCACTGCTGCAGGCTTGGGGAGAGCGAGAGGTGATGTCAAGAAACGCCTTACATTTATCTAAAAATTATGATTTAGCCAAAGCCAGCCAACAGTGGCTAGCTTTATATAATACCTTGATTGAAAAGAAGAAAGAGAATCACATTGCGCATTCTACACACTGAAGCCTCAAACGGTTGGGGCGGACAAGAGATTCGCATTTTAACGGAATCGCAAGTATTCGTGCGGCATGGTCACGAGCTGTTGATTGCGGCAGATATTGATAGCCAAATCGCTCTAAATGCTGCCTCTTATGGCATTCAGGCGCACCCTATTCAACTTAAAAAGAAGCGTTTTTCTGATTTTTTTGCCTTGCGTAAACTCATCCAGCAACAACAACCCGATGTGATTAACTGCCATTCCAGCACCGACCACTGGCTAAGCGCTTTAGCGCGGCTTACGCTTGCACACAAACCTGCCATTGTGCGTACACGTCACATTAGCACGCCCGTGCATCGCAACAAGTCTACCCGTTGGCTATATAACAAAGGTGCAGAGGCGGTGATGACAACTGGTGTGAGTATTCGTGAATTGTTGATTAGCGATGGATTTGTAGATGGGAAGACTGTTTTTTCCGTGCCGACTGGCATTGATACCGATGTATTTATGCCAGGTGACAAGCAAAAACAACGCGCCTTACTCAAATTGCCAAGCGACCATTATATTTTTGGCATTTGCGCTACTTTGCGCTCATGGAAAGGTCACAGCGATCTGATTCAAGCTTTTGATTTACTTAACAATCCTAACATTTCTTTGGTGATTGTCGGTGATGGCCCGCAGTTGGATAATCTTAAAAAATTAGTCAATGAAACACATTTCCCACACAATATTCACTTGGTTGGCAATCAAGCTAACGTACTGCCGCATTTGCAAAGTATGGATTGTTTTGTGCTACCCAGTTACGCCAATGAAGGCGTACCGCAAGCCTTACTACAAGCCATGGCAGTTGGTTTACCAGTAATTAGTTGCCCGATTGGTGGTATCCCTGAGGCCCTGCAAGGTTACGCACAAGGCACTTTAACACCCACCAAAAACCCACAAGCGCTATCAGAGGCGATGCA
>JANXWL010000027.1 GCA_025351225.1 Methylotenera sp.
CGCAAGATCACCAAGGCGATGGAGATGGTGGCTGCTTCTAAAATGCGTAAAGCGCAAGATAGAATGCGTGCCTCACGTCCATACGCTGAGAAAATTCGTAACGTTGCGGCGCATTTGTCATTTGCAAACCCAGAGTACAAACACCCTTATTTAATTAAGCGTGATGTTGTTAAAAACGTTGGTTTGATTGTGGTGAGTTCAGATAAAGGTCTATGTGGTGGCTTAAATACCAACATGTTGCGTTTGTCTGTTAACCAAATGAAAAACTGGGCAACTGAAGGCAAAGCAATCACTGTTAGTGCGATTGGTAACAAGGGCTTTAGTTTTATGAACCGTGTAGGCGCGAATGTTAAATCGCACATCACTGGTTTGGGCGATGTTCCACATCTAGAAACATTGATTGGTACAATCAAAGTGATGTTGGATGCTTACGAAGCTGGTGAAATTGATCAACTTTACATTAGCTACACAAAGTTTATCAACACCATGAAGCAAGAGCCAGTGATGGAGCAATTGCTGCCATTAACGGGCGAAAAGCTTGGCAGCCCTACTGGTCATTGGGATTATATCTATGAGCCAGAAGCGAAGCCAGTGGTTGATCAATTGATGATGCGCTATGTAGAGTCATTGGTCTACAACGCGGTTGCAGAGAACATGGCTTCAGAGCAATCGTCACGTATGGTGGCAATGAAATCAGCGTCTGATAACGCAAAAGAAGTGATTGGTGACCTAAAATTAGTTTACAACAAAGCACGTCAAGCAGCGATTACCAAAGAGATTTCAGAAATCGTTGGTGGAGCGGCAGCGGTGTCCTAGGCGATTGAGCGATACTAATATTTTTGTAGAAAATGTTAGGTAGAGACCAGAATAGAATAGGCGCAGCGGCAGTTTCATAAAAGTCACAAATAGATAAAAAACGTAAATTTTATAATTCAACAGATTAAGTTTGAATAGGATATAAAGATGGCAAAAGCAAACGCAGTAAATGAATCTCAAGTTAAAGTCGGCCGTGTCGTGCAATGTATTGGTGCGGTGGTTGACGTGGAATTTCCACGCGATCAAATGCCAAAAGTATTTGATGCGTTGATTATTGACGATGCAACTAGCCAAGCAGAAGCAGGCTTAACGCTAGAAGTGCAACAGCAATTGGGTGACGGTATTGTGCGTACCATTGCGATGGGATCTTCAGACGGCCTCGCGCGCGGTACCGCATTTAAGTCTACAGGCTCTCAAATTACTGTGCCTGTAGGTGTTAGCACATTAGGCCGTATTATGGACGTTCTAGGCCGTCCTATTGATGATGTAGGCCCGATTGATTGTGATGAGCGTCGCTCAATTCACCAAAAAGCACCAAAATTTGAAGAGCTTTCTCCATCTGTTGATTTGCTAGAAACAGGCATCAAAGTGATTGACTTAGTTTGCCCATTCGCTAAAGGCGGTAAAGTGGGTCTGTTCGGCGGTGCTGGTGTAGGTAAAACCGTTAACATGCTTGAGCTCATCAACAATATTGCAAAACAACACTCAGGTTTATCCGTGTTTGCAGGCGTGGGCGAGCGTACGCGTGAAGGTAATGACTTCTACCATGAGATGGCAGAAGCTGGCGTTATTAAACTTGACGACATGAAAGAATCAAAAGTAGCGATGGTGTTTGGTCAAATGAACGAACCACCAGGCAACCGTTTACGCGTGGCACTTTCTGGCTTGACCATGGCTGAAAAATTCCGTGATGAAGGCCGTGATGTGTTGTTTTTCGTTGATAATATTTACCGCTACACATTGGCAGGTACTGAAGTTTCTGCCTTGTTAGGCCGTATGCCTTCAGCGGTAGGTTACCAACCTACCCTAGCGGATGAAATGGGCCGTTTACAAGAGCGTATTACTTCAACTAAAACAGGTTCTATTACGTCAATTCAAGCGGTTTACGTACCAGCGGATGACTTGACCGATCCATCACCAGCGACTACTTTCCAACATTTGGACTCAACAGTTGTTCTTTCACGTGACATTGCTTCTTTAGGTATTTACCCTGCGGTTGATCCACTCGATTCAACATCACGTCAATTAGACCCTCTTGTTGTAGGAGAAGAGCATTACAACGTGGCACGTAGCGTGCAACAAACGTTACAACGCTATAAAGAACTACGCGACATTATTGCGATTTTGGGTATGGACGAATTATCCCCAGAAGATAAATTAGCTGTTGGTCGTGCACGTAAAATCCAGCGTTTCTTGTCACAACCATTCCATGTGGCTGAAGTGTTTACTGGTTCGCCAGGCAAATACGTTTCATTAAAAGACACTATTAAAGGCTTCAAGGCGATTGTGGCTGGCGAATATGATCATTTACCAGAGCAAGCGTTTTACATGGTGGGTGGTATTGAAGAAGCTGTAGAAAAAGCCAAAACTTTAAACTAATAAGTTTTTAGAAAATTAAACTTTAAAAGTTAAGAGAAAATTATGGCAAATACAGTACATATCGATGTAGTCAGTGCAGAAGCTAGCATATTCTCAGGCGAAGCTGAGTTTGTAGTAGCCCCTGCTGGCGCAGGTGAAGTGGGTATTTATCCAAATCACGCACCAATGATTACAACCATCAAACCAGGTGCGCTACGCATACAACTAGCCGATGCAGCTGAAGAAGTGGTGATTTATATTTCTGGTGGGTTGTTAGAAGTGCAACCAGGTATGATTACTGTACTCGCAGATACTGCAATCCGTGGCCACGATTTAGATGAGGCCAAAGCGAATGCAGCTAAAGAAGCCGCGCTGGAGGCAATGAAAAATCGCAGTTCAGATATGGATTACGCAAAAGCGCAGGCAGAGTTATCTGAAGCGCTTGCGCAAATTCAAGCGATTCAAAAATTGCGAAAAGGTGTGCATTAAATTTAACTGCTTTCAGCAAAAAAGCAAAATAAAAAGCGGCTATAAGGCCGCTTTTTTTATCGCAAAAAATACCGTTAAAAAAACTTGAGAAAAAACAATTGCCCTGCAAGCCAATAAACATGAAGCTCCCCGCGGTGCTAAATAATTTGATGTGTTTTTTCCAATGTACCTGCGTTGCCTAACACCTCAATTTTGTCTTCCAGCAAATTCACTTTGTTCACCTTGTAATACACCAAAAATGGGTCGGATTTGCCGCTTTGCAAAATCGTTTCTTTGCACAAAGTGCCAGATTTATCAAAAATCCGCAGCACCAAGTTGAATATATCATACTTGTATTGCTACAATACTTGGTACTTTATGCCGTTGATGCGTTTCGATTTCATCTCTTTTTCGTACACATAGCCGTTTTTAAAATAATTGGCTAAAAATACCTCTAATTCAGCGGTTAAATTTAAGCTAAACTGCGTATCCACCCGGGTAAAACCTTGCAAACACTTTTGTAGAAAATAATGATGTGTTGCCTCAGCATTATTAAATTGGTCGAGGTTTTTAAAATCTTTCACCAGTTCAACAATCATCGTTTTGGCGCTAGCCACAATACTAAAATCTTCGTTGCTGTTCGCCTCCTGAAACAGAATGCGGTTAAACTCGCCCACGCTCACTTCTCGCTGTTTAAACCAATCAGAAATCGCCAAACTCATGTAGCTGGCCGCATTTTCATATTGCATAGAAAGCTTGCCATCCGCTTTGGCGCCAAGGTAAATATATACTTTTTTTATCTGCAATTTATAGTGCTTTATTCACGCATATCTGCCTCAACAATTTGTTGGTTTTTATTCGACAAGTTCATCGCGGCAGCTTTGTCAAAACCATCGGGCGATATGCCTTGCTCAATTGTGTTCATGTCAAAAACATGGTTTTTATCTTTAGACCAACGCCTGTAAACGTGCTGCCAAGTGACTAAATCCACACGCGGTAATTTGCGTTCTGCGTAATAAATATTCTTACCGTCGCTTGAATAAAATTCTTTACTATTCAATAACTTAAAATGTGCTTGGTTTGCGCCAGGCAGTGGTTTGCCGTCAAAATATACAAATTCTGTATCGCTGGCGTAAAAGTCATTTTCTAGCAACGCCCGCAAACTTTTTGTTTGCATGCAATTTTTCATCCGCCGTCCATAATACCAAGCGATATTTTTATCCGCTGCATAACTGCCACCCAAAGATTTGAAACTGGCAGCATCAGAACCCGCCAGCGCTTTTAAACTGGTTTCAAACTCAAAATACACCTGCGTTTTATCCAACCAATAAATGCCGCTTTTCACAAAACTGTCGCGGTCAATCTTGGCTAAGCGGCTCCAAGCGTGAAAAATACTTGCCGCATCGCGCGCAATAAATGGGCAGTCATCAGCGTCATTTGTCTTAAAAACCTCAAACGTTGACGCATCCGCCGCCGCCAATTTATGGTCTTGGTGCCAGACTTTGCCGTCGCGAATCGACCAATACTCAATCTCGTATTTGCCGATTATTTTTTGCGCTGGCATTGTAATGAGTTTTTGCCAAGTCATGATTGCGACCTTTTTGTTGAGACTTAGGGTCATTTTAGGTTGTATAAAAACCACTGTCAACTTGCTCGAGAAAAAACAATTGCCCTGCAAGCCAATATCTAGGTGGTATCCGGAGCATCGAAATAATGTAATGTATTTTTTGTGTTTAAAAACACACATTAATAACGGCTATTGACGCTTGTAGCGCACAAACATGCGCGCGTTTTTAACAACTTGCGATAAAATAAACGCTATGAATAAAAGTTTGAATATTGTTATTTTGGCGGCCGGCAAAGGCACCCGCATGCACTCAAATAAACCAAAAGTGCTGCATGAAATTGGTGGAAAAACGATATTAGGCCACGTGATTGCTTGTGCCAAGGCGCTAAATCCGCAAAAAATCATTGTAGTGATTGGCTTCGGTGGTGAAATTGTGCGAGAAGCTTTTGCGCAAGAGAACATCATTTGGGTGAATCAGGTTGAGCAGAAAGGTACTGGTCACGCTGTGCAACAAGCCGTGCCATATTTAGACGATAACGCGAACACCTTGATTTTATTGGGGGATGTGCCACTGGTGGATGTAGAAGCCTGCAAAAAACTAATCGACCAAGCAACTAGTAAATTGGCTATTTTGTCATTTAATAAATCGGATCCAACGGGTTATGGCCGTATTGTACGTGGCGGCTTAGGAAACGTGATTGCGATAGTTGAACACAAAGATGCAAACGAAACCCAGCGCAACATAATAGAAGTTAACACTGGCATCATGGCGATGCCCAATGTGTATTTAACAAAATGGTTATCCCGCTTAAGCAATAACAATGCGCAGAGCGAGTATTATTTAACTGATATTGTTGCGTTTGCCGTGCAAGATAAAATAGACGTTGTGGCAGAAATCACCAACGATGAATACTCGGTCACAGGCATCAACTCAAAAACTGATTTAGCACAGATTGAGCGCATGCATCAAACCCGTGTTGCGGATAAATTACTACTACAAGGGGTAACGCTGCGAGACGCTGCCCGCTTGGATGTGCGCGGTAATTTAACTTGTGGTCGCGATGTGGAAATCGATGTGAACTGCGTATTTGAAGGTGATGTAACACTAGATGACTTTGTTAAAATTGCTGCAAATTGTGTGATTAAAAATGCACATATCAAAAATAGCGCTCAAATTCTGTCATTTACACATATCGATAATGCACAAATTGGCGAAAATAGCCGCATTGGGCCATATGCACGCATTCGCCCAGGTACTACACTGGCGGCTGAAACACATGTAGGTAACTTTGTGGAGCTTAAAAACGCGCAAGTGGATACCGGCAGTAAAATTAATCACTTAAGTTATGTGGGTGATGCAACAATTGGCAAAAATGTGAATATTGGCGCGGGTGTTATCACTTGTAATTATGATGGCGCAAATAAATTTAGAACAAACATCGAAGATGATGTGTTTGTTGGATCTGATACGCAATTAATTGCGCCAGTAACGATTGGTAAAAATGCAACGATTGCTGCTGGGTCGACCATTACTAAAGATGCACCTGCAGATTCACTTACGTTTTGCCGCGCAAAAGATCAAAAATCGATTGCGAATTGGAAGCGCCCAGTAAAAAATAAAAAGTAACCTTAATAATTTACCTTAAAAATTAGTTAATAAAAATAGGAAAGAATCACTATGTGTGGAATTGTTGGCGCAGTAGCCAGTAGAAATGTCGTATCAACCCTAATTGAAGGCCTTAGCCGTTTAGAATACCGTGGCTATGATTCTGCAGGCGTAGCTGTGCTCAACAGCAATGGTATAGAGCGCGTACGTGCCATTGGCCGTGTATCGGCCATGACAGAAAAAGCAATCGATGCAAATTTAAGTGGTCAAGTTGGCATCGGCCATACGCGCTGGGCAACGCACGGCGGAGTAACTGAAAGCAATGCGCACCCGCATGTGTCAAAAGGCGAAATTGCCGTTGTACATAACGGCATTATTGAAAACCACGATGAGCAGCGCGATAAACTCAAAAAATTAGGTTACGAGTTTACCTCGCAAACTGATACCGAAGTGATTGCGCACTTAATTCATTATTATCACAAAGATTTACCACTGCTAGCCGCTACGCAAAAAGCGGTGGCCGAGCTGACAGGCGCGTTTGCTATTAGCGTAATTTCAGTAAAAGAGCCAGAACACATGATCACTGCGCGCTTAGGCTGTCCGCTGTTAATCGGCTTGGGTGAAGGCGAAAACTTCATCGCATCCGATGTTTCAGCTGTGCTTTCTGTTACGCGTAAAGTCATTTATTTAGAAGACGGCGATGTGGCGGATGTGAAGCGCGAAGGCGTGACCATTTTTGGACGCGATGGTAAAACGGTCGAGCGTAAAATTCATCTAAGTGATGTGTCGCTCGCCAGTATGGAGCTTGGCCCTTACGCACATTTCATGCAAAAAGAAATTCACGAGCAACCCAAAGCACTGACGGATACGAT
>JANXWL010000081.1 GCA_025351225.1 Methylotenera sp.
GCGCGCAGCTATTTAGACCATATCAAGAATCCTGAATATTTGCGTTATTACTACGCTGCTAAATTGAATAGCAGCATGGAAGATATTGATTTAAGTTTGGAAGATTTTGTGGCGCGCGTGAACAGCGATTTGGTGGGGAAATACATCAATATCGCTAGTAGGGCGAGTGGTTTTATTTCTAAACATTTTGAGGGGCATATTTTAGATCTTAAAAATGAGCCGTTACAGATTCAAATAAACGAAACAAGAGGTCGTGTTGCCGAAGCCTATAACTCTAGAGAGTTTGCTAAAGCTATTCGAGACATTATGACGCTTGCAGATTTTATAAATGCTGAATTTGATGCATCCAAACCATGGGAGAAGGCAAAAAAACTCGAATCTACTGGCGATGAACATCTGCTTCAGATGGTTTGTTCAAACACTTTGCATGGCTTCAATGCCTTGTGTCTTATGTTGTACCCAGTATTGCCTAAAACTGCGAGGGCAGGACTTGGGCTGTTTCAATCTGGGAATAATCCAAAGTGGGAGGATATCGGCATATCGCCCGCACAAAAAATTAATGCTTATCACCATTTAATTACTCGCGTTGAGCTTAAAGATATAGAAGCCATGACAGACGCGAATAAAGAAAATTTAACTCCTACGCATGCAGTCGTTAAAACGGCATCGCCAGCAACTGCGCCGGTATTGGCTCCCAGCGATGCTGCTGAAGGCTCGTATATCAGTATTGATGACTTTACCAAAGTGGATTTGCGGATTGCCAAAATCGTCAATGCCGAACACGTAGAAGGTGCAGAAAAGCTGCTCAAACTTACGCTGGATATTGGTGAAGATAAACCGCGCCAAGTATTTGCAGGTATTAAATCCGCTTACGACCCAGCCACTTTAATCGGTCGCAATACGGTAATGGTTGCCAATTTGGCGCCACGTAAAATGAAGTTTGGCATGAGTGAAGGTATGGTATTAGCGGCTTCTGACGAAAACGGCGGACCTTTTATTTTATCGCCTGATGTCGGCGCACAGCCAGGTATGCGCGTTAAATAAGCCTGAGCGATAATTATTAAGCTGAATAGTTATCAAAACTGATGTAGGAAAGCACTTATGTAGGAAAACACTTACATCAATGTCAGTGTCACCCGATGGCGACAGTTTTTAAATATTGTAAAATATAATTCAGCAATAAATATTTTTTGTACATAGGAGAAGGAAATCACAATGAAATTAATCAACAGTTCATTATTAGCAATTTTATTAATTTCTGGCCAAGCAATGGCTGAGAATAGCAATGCTAAAACTGCAGTAGGCGGTGGCTTGGGTGCTGCTGTAGGTACTGCACTTGGCGGTGTAGTAGGTGGTAGCACAGGCGAGGTGCTGGGCGGTGCAGTAGGCGGTGGCGTTGGCGGTGCGGTTACTACTAAAGGTGAAGGCCAAACTGGTGCAGTAATAGGCGGCGCGGTGGGTGGTGGTGCTGGTGCTGCAGTTGGTCGAAAAGTTAGCGGCAGTGGCACAGGTGCGGTGGTTGGTGCTGGTGTGGGCGGTGCTGGCGGTGCAGTGGTCGGCAAGGTAATTGCTGAGCCTGGAAAGTCTTCTGGTGATGATGGACAGTATAAGCGTCATCATAAACATAAACATGGTAGGGGCAATGCTTATGGACATGATAAACATCATGATGAAGATCATAACGACAATCATGATAATTAGTATTTAAATGAGTTTAGAAATGAAAAAGCCCCGCATGCGGGGCTTTTTGTTGATACTTGTAAAACTTATATCGTTATAACTATTTTTTCTCTGTTTTTGCTTTGTCGGCTTTAGCGGCTGCTTTTTCAGCTTTCTTTGCATCAGCAGCAGCTTTTTTGTCGGCTTTTGCTTTATCGGCAGCAGCTTTTTTATCTGCTTTAGCAGCGTCTTTTGCTGCTTTTGCATCCGCTTTTGATGTATCAGCAGCGGCAGCTGGTTTTTCGGCTTTCGTATCTTTTGCCATGGCTTTATCTGCTTTGGCTGCTTTTTTATCAGTAGCTTTGTCATCAACTTTTACTGTGGCAGCTGGCGTTGCGACGTCTTTTTTAGCCATTTCTTTTACTGGTGCATCTTTTTTCATGTCTTTAGCAGCTGGAGCATCTTTTTTTGCATCTTTAGCTGCTGGTTTAGCGGCAGCTGCTGGTACGCTAGTAGTACCGCTTACAGCAACATCTTTTTTAACGTTAGCTAAAGTTACTGGGCCTACACCGTCCACTTTTTCAAGCTCGTCAACCGATTTAAAGCCGCCATTTTTTTTGCGGTAATCGATAATTGCCGCTGCTTTAACTGGGCCAATACCATCTAAGCTTTCTAGTTCAGCCTGCGTGGCAGTATTGATGTTAACTGCGGCAAATGCACTAAAGCTTAAAGCCATTGATGCTAATAAAGCGAGTAATAATTTTTTCATTTTTGCTTCTCCATGTTTTGGTACTAAAGGTTGTATAACTGGTTACTTAGGGTGCTACTTTAAAACTGTTTAAAAACTGCCGTAATCATAACGTATATCGTCTAACCATTACAAATTACTCGCATTACATCTTACGCATACAAGCTTACGTCAATCTTACGCCAGTAAGCTAGTGGCAGCTAAGCATTCGGCAGCTATAGCTTCTAAGACTTTTAGTGGGCTTATTGCTTGCGTAATCGGCCTGCCAATTACCAAATAACTAGCGCCGTTATTAAGTGCATCTGCTGGCGTAACAACGCGAGATTGATCATCTTGGTTGACTTGCCCATTACCTAGCTTAGGGCGGATACCTGGCGTGACTAAGCAAAATTCTTTGCCTAATTGCCTGCGCAGTATTTGAGCCTCTTGTGCAGAGCACACTGCACCGTGTAAGCCAGAGGTTTGTGTGAGTTTAGCCAGTTTAAGCACTTGGTCTTCAATACTTGTGTCTATGCCTATTTCGCTGAGGCTGGTTTGATTCATACTGGTGAGCACGGTAACCGCAATTAAATAAGGTGTGTGCTTACTTTTACTCACGCCTTCCATGGCGGCTTGCATCATGGCGCTGCCGCCAGATGCGTGTACGTTTAGCATCCATACGCCGAGGTTACTAGCGGCTTCACACGCTTTAGCGACGGTATTAGGAATGTCGTGAAATTTTAAATCGAGAAAAACTTTAAAGTCTTTGCTGATTAATTGTTCAACAAACTGTGGCCCTGCCACCGTGAACAACTCTTTACCCACTTTGAGCTTGCATAAGCTTGGGTCAAGCTGATTGACCAAGTTAAGCGCACTCGCGTTGTTAGCATAATCTAGCGCAACTATTATTCTAGAGTCTTGTATTTTAGAGTCTTGTAATTTAGATTCTATATTTTGCATTAATTTTTCTTAACGGTCATTTCGCGGCTAATGGCCTCAGATGGCTCAGCAGGTAGAGATTCCCACGCATTACAGGCAGGGCATTGCCAGTGATGTTGTTTGGCGCGAAAGCCACATTGGTCACAGTGATAGGCTGCACGGTTGCCAATGGCGTTACGCACCGTTTGTTGCATCAGTTGAATATCTTGATTATAAGCATACTTGTTGGTATTTGTTTCATCAGCCATTGCACGTGCTTGCAAAAGCTGGTCTAGCGTCGTTAGGCTAGGTTGGCGTATTAGCTCGTTTCTGGCAAGTTTTGCAGCTTTTTCAGCACCTTCTTCGGCTAAGGTTGCCTCATATAAAACTGACATGAGTAAAGGTGATTTATAGGTTTCTAAATATGCATTAAGCTGGGCTAAACCTTCCTTTAATTGACCAGTTGCACGATAGCTTTTGAGCATTTTGCTAGCAATTAATCCCAAGTATTCGGGTTGTTGAAACTCAATACGTTTCCAATGGGAAATTGCCGCTTGATGCGCGCCTGCTGTTTGTTGACCAAAGGCCAGCTCTAAATCGCCCAGCAGCACATTAGCGCGCACGCAGTTTTTATTGGCATCTAATGCCGAATTTAGAAAACTGCGTGCTTCATCCGATTGCTGCGCAATAATGTTGTTCATGGCCAGTTCGCAATAATACTGTGCGATTTCTATTCTAAATGGCACGCCAGATAAGCGTTCTAACTCGGTTGCAGTGGTGATGGCTTGTGCCCATTCGCGCTCGCGCACATAAATTTCCAACAGTGCGCGCAATGCAGGTTGGCGATAACGCGTGTCATCAAAACCTTTAAACAACTCTTCTGCACGGTCGTATAAACCTGCTTTTAAATAGTCTTGGGCTAGTTCAGCTTTTACTGCATTTTTTTGGTTTTCTGTTAACTCTTTTTTGTCGAGCAGGTTTAGGTGCATATTAATGGCGCGGTCGGTCTCGCCAGTGCGTCTAAATAAGCTGCCTAGCGCAAAATGAAGCTCTAGTGAATCGGTATTGGCTTCTATGGCCTCACTAAAAGCATCAACGGCTTTACCGTGTTGATCACTAATTAGAAAGTTTAAACCTTTAAAGTAAGCTGCTGGCAGCGCTGTAGATTCAGCTAGGAGTTGTTTAATATCTACGCGCGCGGCTATCCAACCCAGCGTAAAAAACAGCGGAAGGACTAACAGCCACCAGTACTCAAATTCAATCATTATCATTTTCTTTTTTAGATTGCACTATTTTACCTAAGCTTGAGGTGAGTGGCTAATCATTCTATTAAAGTAGTACCAAAGTTAAAGTGCGCACTCAAAGTACAGGCGATAAAAAAGGCGCTGTTGCGCCTTTTTTATTACAGCTAATTCTAACTCAATTTAAAATCAAGCAGCATCTACACGGTCACGCAGCTCTTTACCAGCTTTAAAGTGCGGTACATGCTTAGCAGGCACTTGCACTTTGCTACCAGTTTTAGGATTGCGGCCTAAACGTGGTGGACGATAATTTAAGCTAAAGCTGCCAAACCCGCGAATTTCAATACGTTCACCAGTCGATAAGTTATCAGTCATTGCATCTAATATGGCTTTAACAGATAACTCAGCATCTTTAACCACAAGTTGTGGAAAACGCTCGGCTAGTAAATTAATGAGTTCAGACTTTGTCATGGCTTATGCTTGCCTTTAGTTTTAATTAAAATTTAAAAACGATTATTTGGTACTAATTCGCTTATTTTTTGCTATCCATTTTGGCTTTTAACAAGGCGCCAAGATTGGTTGTACCAGATGCAGCAGCAGCGTCTTCGGCTGAAGGAGCTTCAGCTTTAGTTTTTGTAGCTTTTGCTTTTGGTTTAGCAGTTTTATCATCAGAAATAGAAGCGGTTGCACCAGATGGATCATCAGTGAGTTGTTTAACACCCAAAGAAATCCGCTCTTTTTCTACATCAATCGCTAAAATCACTGCGTTTAGCTCGTCACCTTTTTTGAAGTTACGAATCGCTTCTTCGCCAGTTTGTGTCCAAGATAAATCAGATAAATGCACTAAGCCATCGATGCCACCTGGCAAGCCAATAAACACACCAAAATCGGTAATTGATTTGATTTGACCTGCAACTTTATCGCCTTTAGCGTGTGTAGCAGAGAAGTCATCCCAAGGGTTGGCTTTACATTGTTTCATGCCGAGTGATAAACGACGACGATCTTCATCAATCTCAAGAATCATCACTTCAACTTCATCGCCCAATTGTGCGATTTTGCCTGGGTGAATATTTTTGTTGGTCCAATCCATTTCTGAAACGTGTACTAAACCTTCAATGCCCGGCTCTACTTCAACAAACGCACCGTAATCGGTTAAGTTAGATACTTTACCGAATAAGCGTGTGCTTACTGGGTAGCGGCGTGTTAGGGCAACCCATGGGTCATCACCTAATTGTTTAATACCTAATGAAACACGATTTTTTTCTTGATCAAATTTCAAGATTTTTGCTTCAACTTCTTCGCCCACTGTTAGCACTTCTGATGGATGCTTAACACGACGCCATGCTAAATCGGTAATGTGTAGCAAGCCATCAATGCCACCTAAATCCACAAACGCGCCATAATCGGTGAT
>JANXWL010000100.1 GCA_025351225.1 Methylotenera sp.
CCGGGGTCGATACCTTGAGCCAGAAACTTGCGAGCTTCAGCTTGTTTTTCCCGTGCATCTTTTAAACCTGTATCTGGATAGGTGCCAAGAGATAGCGTTTTTTGCTTACCATTAAAGCGATAGGAATATCTCCACCACTTACCACCGGCAGGTGTGACCAACAAAAATAGACCGCCACCATCTGATAGCTTCAAAGGCTTTGTTTGTGGCTTTACAGTGCGTATTGCGGTATCTGAGAGTGGCATTCCAACCCTTTCAATTTCATTTGTTGGTAACAATATTTATGTTAGTGCAATTACCAACATTATTACCAACAGTTACCAACGAATTTGGTTGAATTAGATTAAACACTATCACACAAAAAGTCAACAAAAAGCCCGCAGTTACGCGGGCTTAGTGTATTTCATCAAACTACTTTAAACTACATATTGGTGGAGCTGGCGGGAATCGAACCCGCGTCCGCAAATCCTCCACAGACAGTTCTACATACTTAGCCTTGTTGTTTAATTTAACGTGCAACACACCAACAGACAAGCAGTTTGCACGCGAGCTACCTTAAGGTTAATGCGGTGCTAAGTAACCCAACACAACACGTATCCCGTGTATATGACGCTGCGATGGTTTTAAGGCCACCCACCCCACGGGAGAGATGGTGCAGCGTCCAGCCGGTCTTAAGCGGCTAGAGCGTAAGTTTCGTCGTTTGCGACTATACTTGTTTCAGCTGTATTTACGAGGTAATCTGAGCCTCGGTATGCCCTGCACTGCTTTGTAACCCACGTCGAAACCTGGTCAGCCCCAATGTGAATTTGAATTATACGCTTAATCATTTAAGTTGATAACTAAATAAACATGCCGCCCGATGCTTCAATCCGTTGCGCATTCACCCAACGGTTATCTTCTGAAAGTAATGCGGCAATGACGCCGCCAATATCATCTGGCAAACCTACGCGACCTAAGGCTGTTTGGCTGGCTACAAAATTATTCAATTGTTCGTTATCTCGCACTGCGCCGCCGCCAAAGTCAGTTTCAATCGCGCCAGGGGCAACCACGTTTACTGCAATGCCGCGAGCGCCTAGCTCTTTGGCTAAATATTTAGTTAAAGTTTCAATCGCACCCTTCATGGTTGCATAGGCTGCATAACCAGGTAAGGCAAAGCGGGTGAGGCCACTGGAAACATTAACGATTCGGCCGCCATCTGCAATGAGTGGTAATAGTTTTTGAGTTAAGAAAAACACACCTTTTAGGTGTTCATTCACCATTTGGTCAAATTGCGCTTCGGTAGTTTCTGCAAAACTAACATGCACGCCAGTACCAGCGTTATTGACGAGGAAATCAAAATGATCGCTATTCCATTTTTGTTTTAATGCAGCTTTCACTTGCTCGGCAAAACTAGCGAATGATTGGCTATCTGTTATGTTTAATTGTAGTGCAACAGCCTTTTGCCCTAAAGCTTCGATTTCTTTCACCACTTCATTCGCTTCAGCTAATTTGCTGTGGTATGTGATGATGACGCCATTGCCTTTGTTAGCCAAAGCTAAAGCAGTATTTTTACCAAGCCCGCGGCTACCGCCTGTGATAATTGCAATTTTTTTGCTCATTATATTTTCCTATATTCGCAACAAAAAACTTTATGCCAAACTTTAAGGCCAAGTCAAATAACGCTTATATTCCCAATCACTTACCGAGCGGCAATAATCAATCCATTCAGGTGTTTTAGTAGCTAAATATTCGGCAACAAATTCGTCGCCCAAGGCCTTTGCTAGCGTGGTATCTGTGCCTAATGCTACAAGCGCTTCGCCCAAGGTTTGTGGTAGCGTTTTAACACCACGCTTGTCAAATTCAGCTTCATCCCATTCGTAAATATCTTCATCAATTGGTACTGGCGGAGTGAGGTTTTGCTCTACGCCATCTAACATGGCGGCGATTGTGCTGGCCAGCGCTAAGTAAATATTGCTGCTGCCGTCAGTTAGGCGAAATTCCATGCGATTTGCTACTGTACGCAATACTGTGGTACGGTTGTTGTAGCCCCAGCCAATGTGTGCAGGTGCCCATGTGGTGCCAGAAAGTGAGCGGCCGATAACTAAACGTTTGTATGAGTTAACACTGGGCGCATGAAACGCTGCTAGTGCAGCACTGTGTGCAAGCAAGCCAGCGGCTATTTGCCGCCCTGCTGTTGATAATCCGTGCGAATCAGCCTTATCGGCCATTACCGCGTTACCATTTTCATCGGTGAGTGATAAATGCAAGTGCAAGCCGCTACCTGGGCGATCTGCAAACGGTTTTGGCATCAGGGTAAAAGTTAAGCCTGCTTCTTCTGCAATGTGGCTGGCAGCCATTTTAAATAGTGTGAATCTATCTGCCGCTTGCAGCGCATCACTATAGTGGTAATTCAACTCGTACTGGCCGCTGGCGTCTTCATGGTCAATTTGAAATACATCAAAGCCGCATGCTGTTAAGCCAGTCTCCATCTTATGTAACACGTCACGCATACGGGCAAGTGCTTTTAAATCGTAAGAGGGTTTATCTTGGTTGTCTTTAGCACATGGAATTGGGCGGCCATTTTCATCCGCTTCAACTAAAAAAAATTCAGGCTCAATACCAACATTGAGCGTCCAACCACGCGTATTTAAGCGCTCTATTTGCTTTAATAAAACATGTCTTGAGCAGCCTGCAAAAGGCTTTCCATCAACCATGCCACTGCACACAATGCGTGCATAACCTGGCATCCACGGCAACGCTTGCAGCGTGCTAATATCACCTTTGCCATAAAACTCGCTTCTTGAGCCATTGCGCGGCAATCCCGTACCCCAAATGGAAGGTCCAGCAAAACCTGCGCCTGCACCTAAAATATCGCCCAAGTTTTTTAGCGGAATATATTTACCTTTGGCAGCACCGTGAATATCGACAAATTGCGCGATGATGGTATGCACACCAGCGGCTTGCATGCGTGCTTGGGCTTGCTCGATAGTTTCAGTTTTTGCAGTTGAAATAGAGTCGTCCATATTGATCCTTAAGCTTTTAGCAAAGCCCGGTCTAAAATATCTAGCGCTTCGTCAAACACTGAGTCTTGTATCGTTAATGGATACAAAAAGCGTAGCGCATTCACATAAACGCCACAGCTTAATAAAATCAGTCCCTCTTCAAGTGCCGCTGCTTGCACACGTTTCATGGCGTCA
>JANXWL010000101.1 GCA_025351225.1 Methylotenera sp.
CATGACGATATTGAGTTTGTGGCTGAACAATTGCCCAAACAAGACATTAATGCCGAAGTGTTAGATAGCGTGCTGGATAATTTGCTGAATAACGCACTAGAAAAAACAAAATATCAGCCCAACACCAGCATTAAAGTAGAAATGCTAGAAGATGCGCAACAGGGCTTTTGTATTGATGTGACCGATACTGGTAAGGCGGTGGATAGCGGTATTGCAAACGATTTATTTAAAAAACATATTGCATCGCACAACGGTTTGGGCGTTGGCTTGTACCACGCAGCACAAGATTGTAAACAGGCTGGCTACATACTAGATTTAGCCAGCAATGTGAGTGGTGCCGTGCGGTTTAGGGTAGGGTTAAAAACGACAGAGCTACCTGCGTAGCGTTAATAGTGCAGTGAAACGCTATAAATAAAAAAGGTGGTAATACCACCTTTTTTATTACTTAGGATTCGCCGCCAAGATTTATTGCTAAATACGAATTAACGCAAACCTTGCATATAATCGGCCACAGCTTGCATTTCAGCATCGGTCATTTTGGCAGCAATCGCCATCATCATGGGCGCATTGGCACGTTCGCCCGTACGGAATGTGCGTAACTGCGCCAGCGTGTAATCGGCGTGCTGACCACTCATCCGCGGAAACTGTTTTGGTAAGCCTGCACCATTAGCGCCATGGCAACTAGCACAAGCAGGTACACCAGTGGCAGCGATGCCGCCACGATAAATTTTTTCGCCTAGCGAACCCGCACCATTGGCTTTCGCTTTGGCTAATGTTGTTTTTTGTTTAGCGAAGTAAGCAGCTAAATCTTGCATTTCTTGTGGGCTTAAATTGGCCACCATGCCAGCCATTACAGCATTTGCGCGCGTACCTGCTTTAAAATTAGTGAGCTGCTTGAGTAAATATTCAGGATGTTGCCCTGCTAATTTGGGGTTTAAGGTAATTACACTATTACCATCGGCACCGTGGCAAGCCGAACATACGGCTTTAACAGTCGCTTCTGCACCTATTACTTGTGGCGCAGGTGCTGCATCTGGCACCTTAGATTTTTCTACATTCGTTTCAGCAGGCAGCAGTTTTGCTACTTTTTCAGCCGCAAACGTAGGTAAGGCCACAAGATTTAACGCCAATATAAACGCAGAAACTAGACGCATCACAACTCCAAATAACTCAAGAAAAATTTATGTAATTCAATTAATTAAGCGCGCATTTTATCAAAAATGGTCGCTTCATGATAGGATGTTTATTGTTTATCGAAAAATCCCACCTTAATGCCACTGTTTCAAAACGCTACATTTTTTATCTCCGCCCACCATCTGCGTGATTTGCCGCCTGCTAGCGGTATCGAGGTCGCTTTTGCAGGCCGCTCTAACGCAGGTAAATCTAGCGCGCTTAACACGCTTGCCAACCACAATCGCCTAGCTTATGTGAGCAAGCAACCTGGCCGCACGCAGCTGATTAACTTTTTTACGCTAGGCAATGACAGGCACTTAGTCGATTTACCTGGTTATGGCTACGCGAAAGTGCCAGAAGCCATGCGCGCGCACTGGCAGAGCGTGCTTGCTCGCTATTTAAGCGAGCGCACTAGCCTAGGCGGTTTAGTGCTGGTGATGGATAGCCGCCACCCACTACAACCGCTAGACCGCCAAATGTTAGATTGGTTTTGTCCAAGCGGTAAGCCTGTGCATGTTTTATTAACAAAATCAGATAAATTATCGCGCGGCGAAGCGGGCTTAACGCTAGCTAAAACGCGTAAAGAGTTATTAGCAACTTGGGGTGAAAGCTGTACGGTTCAACTATTTTCTAGCTCAAAAAAATTAGGTGTAGAAGAAGCCGAGAAAGTTATTGGCGCGTGGTTGTTTAACGAAGATTCAAGTAAAGCATAAGCTATTTTTACACGTAGCTAGGTGCTTGCGAGAGATGAAACGCAAGGCGCACGAAGCGCAAAAACCACAATGTATACATAGTACATGAGGATTTTGAGCACCACGCAATGCCGCGATTCGCTTTTGCAAGTGTCTAGATGCGCGTAAAAACCATATCCCAAACTCCGTGGCCTAACTTAATACCACGATTTTCAAACTTCGTCAGCGGTCTGTAGCTTGGTTTTTCAGCATAATCTTTAGCCGTATTTTGCAATTGCGGCTGAGCTTTAAGCACGTCTAAAACCCATTCTGCATACTCTTGCCAATCGGTTGCTACATGTAAATAGCCACCAATTTTAAGTTTAGTGCATAGTAGTTTTACAAACTCCGCTTGAATAAGCCTACGCTTGTGGTGGCGCTTTTTATGCCACGGGTCTGGGAAGAAAATATGTACGCCATCCAAGCTAGCATCCGCAACCATGTTTTGCAGCACTTCCACCACATCATGCTGAACAATACGGATGTTAGTAAGTGCTAACTCCTCAATCAACTTAAGTAGTGCACCAACACCAGGTGTGTGTACCTCTGCTGCTAAAAAATCATAGTCGGGCAAAGTTTGGGCAATTTTTGCGGTGGTTTCACCCATGCCAAAGCCAATTTCTAGGATTTTTTTATTGGATTGATTCTGTGAGTCTTTTCGGCCAAATAGTGCGTTTAAATCAATGCCCTGTAAGCCATACTCCACGCCATACTTAGGCCATTGTGTTTCTAGCGCATTGGCTTGTCCTTTAGTCACGCGACCTTGGCGCAGTACAAAACTGCGAATGCGACGGTTTTTTAAATCCTCTTCATTTTTGCTCATTTCAGTCAT
>JANXWL010000155.1 GCA_025351225.1 Methylotenera sp.
ACTTCATCTAAATTAATTTGTTCGGCAGCAAAAACAGCTTGGCTTAAAACAGGCGATGTAAATGCCAGCGCAACTAGGCTGGCAATAGTAGTTTTTTTCATTATAATTTTCCCTAATACATGCGTCCCCGCATGTCGGTTGATAAAACTAGGGAATATTGGAGAATAATAGAATAGTCAAAAATGCACTAGAAAGTGCAGCTTTTGGCCACCGTCACCCCGCGGTACTCCTAGCGCGCCTCAAAATTAAGGCTGTTGCAATTAGGCCGGTCTCCGGGCTTGTGAGGAATTGGTTTGCGCCTTCCCAAGTCAACTCATCGGTTGAACTCAGTGGCTGATTGCAAAACTACACTCACTTACCGTTGCGGGGGCAGCATAGGCATTACTTTGATTTTAAGTAATTAAAACGACATTACTTTAAAAAAGCGCACCTATTTCCCAGTTTCACCTCGCATTAATAAAGATAATTAACGCAAGACACCTAACAACTCGCCTTATTATAGCGACTTTTGTGCTGATTAATAAACGATGCACGATTTAATTTTATGCAACAGTTCGTGTTAAACGTATCAAATTACTTTGAATAACCCACCTTAGCTATTGACTATAATGAAATTTCTCAATTATAGTGGGGGTATGGAAGCAGATTTAAAAAGTTTAGAAGAAAAAATCATTAAGTTAGTTACTTTGTGCGGTAATTTGCGTGAAGAAAACGCGCAATTACGTGGCGATTTATCTCAGGCGCAATTAAGTAGCGAGGCTTTGAAAAGTAAAATGTTGTTGGCCAGCAATAAATTAGAAGGCTTGCTAACCACAGTGCCGGGTAATTTAGACGCGGCTGAAATTGCATCATTAGGTTTGGAGTCGTCATGAGTGCGGTTAAACCAGTTGATGTAGTCATTATGGGGCGCGAATTTACCGTCTCTTGTACCGATGAAGAGCGGCAGGGTTTGCTAGACGCTGTTAATTATCTTGACAAAAAAATGCATGATATTCGCGATAGCGGAAAAGTCGTTGGGGTAGAGCGTATCGCAATTATGGCCGCGCTTAATTTGTCGCATGAAGTACTCAATACCAAGGTGGGCGGTGTTGACATCGGTGATTATAAGCGTAGGATTAATGCTATGCAGAATCAACTGGATGAAGTGCTAGCTCCGCAGGCAAAGTTGTTATAAAGCCCGCAGGCTAATTTGATTTAAATAAGCTGTGCTATTAGATAAGCCGAACTAGCCAGTTTTCTTCATCAGTTCGTCACAAGTTTGCGTTATTCTTAACTTGTTTTCTGTGGTGTTGCTTGAGTCTTAAATTCCTTGAACTAGTCTATGTTATAGGTTTCAGCTAATCAAGTCGCTGTGAGCGCGCCCTAAATTGGGATCTCTTTTAAGAGTCTCTTGGCGGGTGTACCTAATGCGCTTTAAGTTGTTACCACTTGAACCTTTTTGGTTCAGGATAACGGCTCAGGCAACACCACAGAGAATAGTTTTTGTTTTTAACGCGAAATTTCTACGTTGTTTTTCGCTTGTCGTACTAAGTGTACTGTCTGCGCTCAAACGCCTTGAACTTCGCGTTAAAACTCAAAACTATCGTCTCAAATATTCGCGATTTAAAAATCGCTCCTATAATCACCGTAATTCGTGATATTTCAAATCAGCCAAACTTACAATATCCAAGCATCTTTCATGGCAGGCTTCTAAAATTACAGGTGGTGCGAAACCTGCTTCGCTAGCCTCTAGCCATCGTGCGGCACATAAGCACCAGCGGTCGCCCGCTACAATGCCCTCAAAGCCATATTCCGCGCGTGGTGTACTTAAATCGTTACCGCGACTGATTGAAAACGCCAAAAACTCGTCTGTTACTTGACAGCAAACCGTGTGGCTACCAGTGTCATCAGGCCCAGTTTCGCAGCAACCCGTGCGGGTAAAGCCCGTTACAGGGCTTAAGCTACATACCTGCAAAGCCGTGCCTAAAACATTGCGTGCTAAATTACGAGCCATACTTTTACCTTAAAATAATGAGTTGTGCTAAAAATTGCTAACTTCAATTATCATACCTAAAACTTTTATCTTGAAACTTTTAATTTTTGTGGGATGAGTAAAAAACTATGCGTTATTGGTTAATGAAATCTGAGCCTACTGATGTATCGATTGATGATTTGGCGGCGATGCCCAATCAAACTGTGGATTGGTATGGCATTCGCAACTACCAAGCGCGCAACTTTATGCGCGACCAAATGAGTATTGGCGATGGCGTATTTTTTTACCATTCAAACTGCGAAACACCTGGTATTGCGGGAATCGCAGAAGTCGCTAGCCGCGCTTATCCAGATCGCTTACAGTTTATTGCAGGGCATAAATATTTTGATGCAAAAGCTACGCTAGAAACGCCGCGTTGGGTAAATGTGGATGTGAAGCTGGTGCGAAAAACGCGTTTGCTTAGCTTAAAAGAAATGCGTGAAACGCCAGAACTTGCCAATTTACGCATTTTGCAGCGCGGTAACAGGTTGTCGATTACGCCCGTAGATCCAAAAGATTGGGTCTATATATTGGAGCTACTAGAAAAGTAAATCTCCAAAAGATTGGGTTTATATATTGGAGCTACTAGAAAAGTAAATCTCCAAGAGATTGGGGTTTCATTTTGCAGTTACTTAAAACATAAAGCGCCACAAGAGTGAGAGTTTATAGTTAAGTGATTCAAACAAAAAAAGCCCGCAATGTGGGCTTTTTATTGGCAACTAGTTTTGCGTTACTTAAGTTTCGTATCTAGGCTACCCATGCTTTTTGGGTAAGTCACCAAACCCCAAGGCAGTTGTTTAATGTCAATTTGCTTGGTCGGCTCAAGCGTTTCGGCATCAAACACTAAAACCGCATCCGATTTGCCGCAGGCCAGCATTACTTGTTTGTCGTCTGGCGTAAAGCTAAAGTGCCAGCAACGGTTGCCTGTAGCCACTTCTTTAATTTTCTCGTAAGTTTTGGCATCATAAACTTCTAGTGTTTTAGATTTATTGGCGGCAATAAAAATACGCTTACCGGATTTGTCGAACGAGACGCCATAAGGCGTAGCGCCAGTATCCACGGTACGCAACACCTTGAAACTCTTATCCAGCACCAAAAATTTATTACCAAACTCAAGTGTAGCGATATAGGTTTTGCCATCTGGCGAAACCTTAATGCCGCGTGGACGATCGCCGTATTCGTGCGTTTTAATGGTTTTTAACAATTTGCCCGTTTTCATGCTGTGCACAGTGATGGTGTTATCAGCCTCATTGGTAATCACTAATTGCTTGCCGTCTTTGCTAAATTCCACACCTTCGGTCTCAGGGCCGCCAGTAATTTCGCGTATTTTTTTGCCTTTTTTCAAATCAATAATGCCAATGCGCGCTGGTTCTTTATTGTCATCATCATCTTTTGCGGCATCTTTTGCACCTTCAGATTTAGCTTCTGCACCTGCTCCTGTTGTACTGGCAGCAGCTGCCTGCGTCGGCGGCGGGCCTGCTTTAGAGCTTGGCTCGTAAGATACAAAAGCCAAATTACCACGCACCCTCACAAACTCTGGATTTTTACCCACAGCGATTTGTTTAACCACTTCATTGGTTTTGGTGTCTATCACTGAAACACTACCATTTTCACGCACAGCAACGATTAAAAATTTTCCATCATCTGTAACGCCTAAGCCGCGCGGGCCTTCGCCTTGCACGTCAATTGTGCCTGCAGTTTCCATGGTGTTTAAATCGATAATTGTCACGCCGCCATCTTGGCTGGTGACATAAGCTTTGCCAGCATCGGCAAAAGCACTGGTCGCTGCTAATAAGCCAACGGCTAAGGCGATTATTTTTTTGTTAAAACGCATTTATTTAATTCTCCAAAAATTGTCCAAAACTCAAATTACTTGTTTGGCACACCGCTGTTGGTTTGGTTCACCTTTAACGAACGGCACAAAAATATACTAATCGGTATACTACATTAATTTTTATTATAAACAATAGGATAATCTCCCTATTATTGTTTAACCCAAAAACAGTTTATACGCTGGGTTTTGCGTTTCATCCCAATACGTGTAGCCCAAGTTTTGCAGAAATTCGGCAAACTCAGCTTGCTCGTTTGGTGGCACTTGCATGCCCACCAGCACGCGGCCAAAATCCGCACCGTGATTGCGATAATGGAACAAGCTGATGTTCCAATCGTGACCCATCGTGTCTAAAAATTTCATTAACGCGCCTGGCTTTTCGGGGAACTCAAAGCGATAAACCACTTCATGTTTGGCCTGCGGCGCACGGCCACCCACCAAATGGCGCAAGTGCAACTTAGCCACTTCGTTATGCGTTAAATCCAGTGTTGGCAGGCCTTGCGCGACTAAATCGGCGACTAGTTTTTCTGATTCGGCAGGGTTAGCAATTGCCAAGCCCACAAAAATATGTGCCTCTTTGGGATTCGAATAGCGGTAATTAAATTCGGTAATATTACGGTTACCCAGCAAGCGGCAGAAAGTTTTAAATGCACCTGGTTTTTCGGGAATCGTCACCGCTAATACGGCTTCGCGATGCTCGCCTAGCTCGGCGCGCTCGGCTATAAACCGAAGTCTGTCAAAATTCATATTGGCGCCAGAGGCAATTCCAATAAGCGTTTTATCAGTAAGATTATTACGAGCAACATATTCTTTAATGCCCGCAGTTGCTAACGCGCCAGCGGGTTCTAAAATGCTGCGCGTGTCTTCAAATACGTCTTTAATAGCAGCGCAAATCTCATCGTTATCCACCACAATCATTTCATCAACAAACTGTTGCGCTAGCTTAAACGTATGTTCGCCCACTTGCTTTACGGCCGCGCCATCGGCAAATAGCCCAACTTGCTCTAACATCACACGCTTACCTTGTTTTAGCGATTCCGTCATTGCTTCAGAATCTTGCGCCTCAACGCCGATGATTTTAATATCTGGCCGCACCGCCTTTACATAAGCTGCAATGCCAGCTAATAGCCCACCACCGCCCACACAGCAGAATATCGCCTCAATTGGTTCTGGGTGAGCTTGCAAAATTTCCATTGCAATCGTGCCTTGGCCAGCAATTACATAGGGGTCGTCATACGGGTGCACAAACGTAAGTTGTTCAGATTGTTCAAGTTCTAATGCCTTAACGTATGCATCAGAATAACTATCGCCAAACAGCACAACCTCTGCACCACGGTTTTTTACAGCGTTGATTTTAATATCAGGCGTGGTGGTTGGCATTACAATCACCGCACGACATTTTAGTTTTTGTGCCGCCAGTGCCACGCCTTGCGCGTGGTTGCCTGCGCTGGCTGCAATCACGCCGCGTGCCAGCACATCGGCAGGTAAATTTGCCATTTTGTTATATGCACCGCGCAGCTTAAACGAGAACACGGGCTGCATA
>JANXWL010000160.1 GCA_025351225.1 Methylotenera sp.
CCTTGTTTGTCTTTGCATGCGTTTGGGTGGTCGTGCGATTTTTGAATATCTTTAACGGTAATTAAACCTTTTAATACGTCTTTATCATCAATTACCAGTACACGCTCTAAACGGTGTTGGTGCAGCAAACGAATGGCTTCTTCACGCGTTGCGCCTTCACGTACCGTAATTAAGCGGTTACGTGGCGTCATAATGTTGCTAATGGCTTGGTCTAAATTGGTTTCAAATCGTAAATCGCGATTGGTCACAATGCCGACAATTTTGTCGCCATCGACAACTGGTAAACCTGAAATTTTATGTTTTTGCGTAAGTGCGAGCACATCGCGCACTGTCATGTGTGGCGCAATGGTTACGGGGTCGTTCACCACACCAGATTCAAAGCGTTTTACGCGCGAAACATGCGCAGCTTGCTCGGCAGGGGTCATGTTCTTATGAATAATGCCTAGCCCACCTTCTTGCGCCAGCGCAATGGCCAGCGGTGCTTCGGTCACGGTATCCATCGCGGCAGAAACCAGCGGTATATTGAGCTTGATATTGCGGGTGAGTTGCGTGCTTAAATTAACTTCGCGCGGCATCACGATGGAGTGCGCGGGCACCAATAAAACGTCGTCAAAAGTGAGAGCTTGTTGCAGCAAACGCATGAATAATCCTTATCAGCAAAACAAGATTATACAGAATTGTATGAGTTTCTGCGAGTGCCTAAATGCTAAGTTACGTTTATACTCAAGCATGTGCGCATCTTATTTTGTCATCAAAACTTTCCTGGGCAATTTACGCACATAGCTGCGCATTTATCTAGCATAGCGGGTAATCAAGTTGTTTCAATATCGCAGCCACAGGCAAAAGGCTTGGTGCAAGTTGCAAACTTGGTTTATAAGCCAGCAAGGGCAATCACACAAAATATTCACCATTACATTGCAGGCCTGGAGTCGGCGGTGCTAAACGGACAGGCGACAGCAAAAGTGATGGATACGCTTAAGCAAAAAGGTTTTATGCCCGATGTGGTGATAGGGCATGCAGGTTGGGGCGAGACTTTGTATGTGAAAGATGTTTTTCCTGATACAAAACTGATTAATTATTTCGAGTTTTTTTATCACGCCAATGGTGCAGATACTGATTTTGACCCAGAGTTTTCCAATACTTTAGATGATGTACTACGAATTCGCACCAAAAATAGCATCAATTTACTGAGTTTACACGCGAGTGACGCAGGTGTTAGCCCCACACAATGGCAGAAAAGCTTGTATCCAAGCGAGTATCAGTCAAAAATATCGGTGATTCATGAAGGCGTTAATACCGACATCGCTAAACCAAATTCCAAAGCAGCATTTACTTTGCCAAATGGACAAAAACTTACCGCAAAAGATAAAGTAGTGACTTATGTGGCTAGAAACTTAGAGCCTTATCGTGGCTTTCACCAATTCATGCGCGCCTTACCAGAAATTTGTCAACGGCAGCCCGATTGCCACGTTTTAATTGTTGGCGGTGACGAAGTTAGTTACGGTAGAAAGCCCGATGGTGGCTTAAGTTACCGTGAGAAGCTGATGCAAGAGATGAGTTTTGACCAGAGTCGTGTACATTTTTTGGGTAGGTTGCCATACGCAGATTACTTAAGCGTATTGCAAATATCATCTGCTCACGTTTATTTAACCGTGCCATTTGTATTGTCTTGGTCACTGTTAGAAGCAATGGCAGTAGAATGCGTGGTGATTGCATCTAACACTGCGCCTGTCAGCGAGGTCATTAGTAGCGAAAATGGATTGTTGGTCGATTTTTTCTCACCCCGTGAAATTGCAGAAAAAGTAGATGAAGCATTAACAAACCCTGCAAAATTTGCATTAATGCGACAAAATGCACGTAAAACAGTGATTAAAAACTATAACGTGCAGCAATCGGTACAACAGTATCAACATTTATTAGAAACTTTGATTTAAACTACAAAGTTGTTTTAAGGGAAACATAGCGATGAAATTACAAAACTTATTTTGTGTGATGTGCGTATTGATTGCCTTGCCAATGCTAGCCAAAGCAGACATTTACAAATGGAAAGATAAAGATGGCACGGTACGTTATACCGATATACCGCCACCATCAAATATTAAACAAGAACCCATTAGCGGCAAAAAACTCACTAAACCAACAGGCCAAGCGCCGCTTGCACCTGTGGCTAATGCAGATGCTACTGCTGTTAAAGACGAAATGCATGGTAAAGACCCCGCTGCAAAAGCCGCAAGCGCCGAAGATGCAGCTGCAAAACTGCGTCAAAAAAATGCAGAAGCTGATAAAAATAATAAAAATGAAAAAGAAGCACAAGCCAAAATGAAAGAAGAAAATTGCAAAGCCTCTAAAGCCAATCTAGCTAGTTATCAACAAGGAGGACGCGTGTACAAAATGAACGAAAAAGGCGAGCGCGAGTATTTGGATGATGCTGGGCTTAAAGCTGGTGCAGAAAAAGCCCAAAAAGATGTGGCAGAGTATTGTAACGGCTAGTCTTTAAGGGGGATAGAGTTAAAGCGAGTTGGGTTTTAGCTCGCTTTTTGTTGTACTTTTTTATGCCATAAAAGTTTTATGCCTAAAAGTGTTTAATGCAACAGCAGTACTTATTCCTCAATACCACCACCCTTTTTCATCACTTTGCCATCAGCAGCCCGTTGTTTGCGCACTTCTTTTGGGTCGGCGATTAGCGGGCGATAAATCTCCACGCGGTCTAAATTGCGCAATGGCGTATCTAAGCGAATAAGTTTGCCAAAGACACCGATTTGATTGACGCCTAAATCAATCTCAGGAAATTTTTTCAAAATGCCTGATTTCTGAATCGCCGCTTCTGCATTGGCTTCTGGTGCAACTTGCACGGGGATAATCAGTTGCTGGTTTGGCAGTGCATAGGCTACTTCTACCATGATGTGATGCACCAAATATTGATTATCTTGTGTATCCTGAATTTGTGTATTTTGGTTAGTCATATCAAATTTTTAGTCAAGTGGCGAATCCTTTTTGTATACGTTGTCTGCTCTGGCCACAAAGCCATCCACAAAAGTGGCTGCTATGTGGTTAAACACAGGCGCGATAATCTTCTCTAAGAAGCTATTCGCAAATTCGTAATTGAGTTTAAATTCAATTTTACAGGCATTTTCGCGCAATTCAATAAAATGCCAACGACCATCTAAATGTTTAAAAGGCCCGTTTTTAAGTTTAATGTCCATACTATGCGGAAAAATCTTTATATTTTGCGTGGTAAAGTGTTGTTTAAGCCCATGGTAATTAATGTGCAAAGTAGCGCTGGTACTGGCTTCTGTGCGCTCAAGCAAATCCACGCCACCACACCAAGGCAAAAATTTTGGGTAGTCTTCCACTGCATCTACTAGCGCATACATTTGCGCAGCAGAGTGCATTACCAGCACGGTTTTTTGTACTACATTCATGTGTTTAGATTCATTGAAATAACCAATACTAGCGTAAAATGCTATTTTAAGTTAAAACCAAACAAATAACTGTAGCATGAGCATCGCACAAAACAAAAAAGCATTTTTTGATTATTTTATCGAAGAAAAATTCGAAGCTGGCATCGTCCTAGAGGGCTGGGAAGTCAAAGCCATCCGCGATAATCGCGCCAATCTGAAAGAGGCGTATGTGATTATTCAGCGCGGTGAAATTTACTTAATCGGTTGCCATGTTACGCCGATGGGTGCAGCCTCTACACACATTCGCCCTGATGCCATTAGAACGCGTAAGTTATTGTTGCATAATGAAGAAATTGCTAAGCTGATTGAAAAGGTCGACCGTGCTGGCTACACTATCGTGCCGCTAGATATGCACTTTACGCGCGGGCGCATCAAAATTCAAATTGGTCTTGCCAAAGGCAAAAAGCAGCATGATAAACGCGATACGGAAAAAGCCCGCGATTGGGAGCGCGAAAAAGGCCGCATTATGCGTGCGCACAACAAGTAAAATATTTTCGAGCAAGCAATCAAAATTATATAGGTAATAACTATATTATTTTGCTCAAACGGGCTATTGTTTAATTGTTGATTTAATTGTATTTTCCCCTTTAATTAATCAAAAATACCAAACAAAAAGACATGAATATTCAATTTAACAATTGGCAGCAAATTGATCTAAATGCGTTTGCTCATTTAATACTCCTTTTAAGATGATTTTAGCATCCGATCGGAGTCTCCAGCTTAGTTGAACCACTACAGCCGGTGTTTGGGGATATTAATGGCGATGGAATAGCAGACTTTCAAATTGAATTGCTTGGTGTTAGCGCCTTATCAGATACTGATTTTGTGCTATAAATAAAAGAGGGTAAAGTTTAGTTTAAATGCGTAGTGCATATAATTTTAGCTACCAATTGGATGCATTGTGCTTAAAATAAAAAAGCCAATCGATTGAGATTGGCTTTTTTATTGGTCGGAACGGCAGGATTTGAACCTGCGACCCCTTGTCCCCCAGACAAGTACGCTACCAGGCTGCGCTACGCCCCGAGCCGCGTTGCACTTGATTTGCAACGCGTGTGCATTATAAATCAAAAGCGTGTGATGCAGATTGACTGCGCTGAATTAATGCAAAATATTATAAGTATTTAAAAACAGTAGGCTGTTGCCGCCCAGTGACTATGTTACTAAGTGCGTAGCAACTGAATAACTTCGCGAATTTCTTGTTTGAAGGCAAAAAAATCAATATCACTTGCTGAACTTGGTGGTGTGTTAGTATTTTGAGTGCTTGCCTGTGGAATGGGGGCGACCAAAGAGCTGTCCTCTCCGCCATCTAAACGGTTGCGTGCACCACTAATCGTAAAGCCTTGCTCGTACAATAATTCGCGAATTTTGCGAATGAGCAATACCTCATGATGCTGATAATAACGACGATTACCGCGACGTTTAACAGGTTTAAGTTGCGTAAATTCTTGTTCCCAATAACGCAACACATGCGGTTTAACGCCGCACAATTCACTCACCTCGCCAATGGTAAAGTACCGTTTGGCTGGGATTGGTGGCAACTGCATTTTTGCGTTTGGGTCTAACATCAGTTATTTAGTGTGCTAAACAATCCTCTAGAATGGCCCTATTGGGCGTAGTGTTCTTCTACTTTACTTTTTAGTTTTTGGCTGGCGTGAAAAGTGACCACGCGACGTGCTGTAATTGGTATTTCTTCGCCAGTTTTTGGGTTGCGACCTGGGCGCTCAGATTTTTTGCGCAATTCAAAATTGCCAAAACCTGACAGTTTTACGCTATCGCCTGTTTCTAAAGCAGTGCGCACTTCTTCAAAAAACGCTTCAACCATGTCTTTTGCTTCGCGCTTATTTAAGCCAACTTGCTCAAATAATAAATCAGCCAAATCAGCCTTTGTTAATGTCATCGCTATCCCCTGAGCCTTAGTACTTATTTTAAAGTGCTTATTCTAAAATTAGTTTAATTGCGTAACGTTGCGCCAAATTGTTTTTGTAGTAGTTTAAGTAATTCGGTCATTGTTGCTTCTGCTTCAATATCCAACAAAGTTTTATGAGTATCTTGCATAAGTACAAGAAATGCAAGGCTTTTTTGATTTTCTGCAATACCTTTTCCTTGGTAAACATCAAACAGTTGTATCTCTTGCAACAATGAAATGTTTGCTTTTTTCACCGTGCTTATTATTGCTTCAACAGGTAAATCCGCATCCACAATCACCGCAATATCGCGACGAATGGGTAAAAATTTAGACACTTCTTCATACTTTGCTATTTGAGTTTGCAGCAAATCTGCTAACGCTAGCTCAAACAAAATTGTATTTTTTTGCAGGCCATATTGCTGCTGCCATTTTGGGTGTAACTTGCCTAGCCAGCCAACCGCTTTACCGTGCAAATATACGCGTGCTGATTGCCCTGGGTGCAAGGCGGGATGAGTCTCTGCATGATACTCGGCTTGGCCATGCGTTAAGCTATCTACATGCGCTTTTGCATCGTAAAAATCAACTTCTTTTGTTTGCGCAGCCCATTGCTCAGGCATAGAGGTACCGTAACATAAGCCTGCCACGTTCATTTGCTCGTGGTAGGTATTGTTAGTAGCGAAATAGCTCGCACCCATTTCAAACAACATCGCGCGCTCTTGCTTACGATTTAAATTGTAAGTTAGCGCATCTAATAAGCCACCCCATAAGCCGCTGCGCATTACACTTAAGTTGCTAGCGATTGGATTTTTAAGCTTAATAGGCGAGGCATTACCCATTAAGTCGCGCTCCCAAGCCTCATCTACAAAACTATAAGTGACCACTTCTTGATAACCGTTTACTTGCAACACATCTGCAACCCAAGTCTTATTTAATGAGGCTTCTGGCGCTGCTAGCATATTGAGCGTGGCTTGTGGTGCGATTGCTGGGATTTTATCGTAGCCATGCAAGCGTGCGATTTCTTCAATTAAATCTTCCTCGCGCGCAATGTCAAAGCGATAAGTTGGGGCTTTTACCGCAAATACGCTTTCGTTTTCGGTAAATTCAAAGCCAAGTTGAGCGAGCAATTGTCCAACTTCTGGCAGAGAAATCGCAATGCCCAACACCGAAAGCAAACGTTTATGCCGCAAATTCACCATGTTTCGGGTTGGCAAAGACGTAATCGCTTGCGTGATAGTGCCTGCTTGGCCGCCGCAAATTTCTAAAACTAATGCCGTTGCACGTTCTAAAGCATTTAGTGTGTTGCCAAAATCTACGCCTCGCTCAAAGCGGAAGGATGAATCGGTGCTTAAGCCCAATCGACGGGCTTTGCCGGCAATTGCATCGGGCGTAAAAAATGCGCTTTCTAAGAAGATATCAGTTGTGGTTTCAGTAACTGAAGTTGGCTCTCCACCCATAATACCCGCCAGCGCAATTGCACCGTTGTTGTCAGCAATCACTAGATCGTCGTCTTTTAATTTAACTTCGCTACCATTCAGCAACTTTAGTTCTTCAACCTCCTTGGCAAAGCGCACGCTAATATGGTCGCCCAGTTTGGCCAAATCAAAGGCGTGCATGGGTTGGCCAAGCTCCAACAATACATAATTGGTAATATCGACTATTACACTAATGTTACGCACACCACTACGCTCAAGGTTACGCACCATCCAATCGGGTGTTTTGGCTTGCGCATTCACACCCTCAAGCACGCGTCCAAAATAAGCGGGGCAGGCATCTGGTGAGTTTACCAACACAGCCATAGTGCGCTGCGATGTAATGTCTGCAGGTTTGATTGTTGGTGTGATTAATGATGCACCAGTAATCGCTGCTACGTCGCGCGCAATGCCTAAAATACTTAAGCAATCGGCACGGTTTGGCGTGAGTTTTAACGTAAGTAGATTATCGTTTAGGTTTAAGTATTCGCGAATGTCTTGACCAACTGGCGCATCAAATGGCAGTTCTAATAAACCAGATGCATCTGTTGCTAAACCCAGTTCTTTGCTGGAGCACAGCATACCAAACGAATCCACGCCGCGCACTTTTGCTTGTTTAATCGAGATGCCTGGCATGCCATTCATTGAAGGTAATTGGGCGCCCACTAAGGCGCATGGCACCTTAATGCCAACTCTAGCGTTGCTTGCACCACACACAATTTGCAATGTTTCTGCGCGAATATTCACTTTGCACAATTGCAAGCGGTCAGCATCTGGGTGTTTTTCGGTTGCGACAATTTCACCAATAACAACATGGCTAAACACTGCACCAGCGGGTTGCTCATCTTCCACCTCTAGCCCTGCCATCGTTAAAGCGTGGTTTAGCTCAGCAGAATTGAGCTTAGTATCGACAAAAGTGCGTAACCAGTTTTCTGAGAATTGCATATGATTTTAAATTAGAAAGTCTTATTTATATTTATTTGTTAAATTGCTGCAAAAAGCGCAAATCGTTATTAAAAAAGTGACGCAAATCATTCACACCATAGCGCAACATGGCCAAGCG
>JANXWL010000145.1 GCA_025351225.1 Methylotenera sp.
GGCGTGGGGAAAACTACCCTATTGCGTGCCTTTACACGTGGTATTGGTGGTGGTTATCAGCGTATTGAAGGCACCATTGACTTAATGCCTAACGATTTGGTGTACCACACTTACCTAGGCGAAGATGGCAAGCCGCACGTAAGTGCTGGCCCATTGTTGATGTCTGGTGAAAATTTAAGCGTGTTTTTCTTTAATGAGATTAACCGTGCGCGCCCTCAAGTGCATTCGCTGCTGCTACGCGTAATGGCAGAACGTACCCTCACTGCATTTAATAAAGAGCATACCTTTCCACACATGATTGTGTTTGCCGACCGTAACCAAGTGGAACGTGAAGAAACCTTCGAAATTCCTTCGGCTGCGCGCGATCGCTTTATGATGGAAATCCCGATTGTTGTACCAAATGACGACAACATTATGTCGGGCTTAATGTTTAATCAAAAATTCCACAATGTGGATGCCTTGATCGACACGGTCAAAATGGATGTATTGCAATTTGATGAGCTGAACGCGTTTTCTAGTGTGGTTCAAAATCATGTTATTGCCTCTCCAACGCTAGAAAAATATGCACTCAACTTGTGGAAAGCAACGCGTAAACCAACCGAGTATGGCGTAAAAGTAACTAATGTTGATATGAATCGCCTTGTGCTTGCGGGTGCCAGTCCACGTGGCATGAGTATGATGTTGCGTGCAGCCCGTGTTAACGCATGGCTAAATGAACGCACTGCCATTACACCAGATGATATTCACGCAGTGTTTCACGCAACGGTAGCGCACAGAATTGTATTTAGCCCTGTGTATGAAATGCGCCGCACTGAGATTGCACGTGAGATGCTCAGCAATATACTTAATGCTGTTGCCGCGCCATAAGCCAACTCAATGGCAATAGAAGACATTAAAGAATTTAGTTACCACATAGGCTGGCGCAATCGTGGCCGCCATCCTGGGCGCCATGCCAGTACCCAGCGCGGTATGGGTATGGAGTTTATTGGGCATACCTCACTACTTAATTATCCCGATCCGCGCCGCATTGATTTGCGACAAACGATACGCGACCCAATGGAGCAAGTGTATGTCCGGCTATTTAACCAAAAAAGCGCAACGCCTGTATTTGTAATTTGTGATTTATCGGGCAGTATGAATTTTGGCAGTAAAACGCGCAAAATTCGCAAAGCAGCCGATATTGCAGAATCTATCGCGCGATCTGCTACGCGCAACTCCGACCCATTTGGTTTTGTTGGGTTTGATGAGGTGGTTCGAGAAGATTGGATTAGCATTGCGTCTTTTAAATCGCAGCGCGCCATTGATTTGTGCGAACGTTTAAAAGAACATCATCCTGAGCCTGTTTCTGGCAGCGGTATAGACGATGTTTGGCGTTTTTTGCCACGCGAACGCTCATTAGTATTTATGGTTTCCGACTTTCATATGCCACTTGAGCAACTTGAAGGCGCGCTATCTAACTTAACGCGCCATCATATTGTACCAGTGGTGTTGTGGGATGCTGACGAATACACTAACTTGCCTGAAAATGGTATTACAGCAGTAACCGACCCTGAATCTGGCGCAAAACGTACGCTATTTTTGCGTAAAAGTTATCGCGATAAAATAATTGAATCGTTTGAAGCGCGTCGCGCAGCGATTTATAAAATATTTATGGAATTCGACATGCCACCTTTTTATGTAGAAGGTGATTTTGATGCCGATAGGTTAACCGAATACTTTCACCAATTTGTAGCCGCCTAAAATGGCGATAAACCGTATAGTGAACAACCCTATGATGAAATTAACCACTCAATTCTTTTTGGCGCTGCTTTTAAGCTTAAGCGCTCTGGTAGCTCACGCCTTAGATGCGCAACTATTACCCGATGTAAAAGACGGCGTAGTAACCATGCAAATACAAGACCCAGAGCGCGCTGTAGGCTATGTGGTAGGCGACGTATTAACGCGCCACGTTATTCTAAGTATTAAAAAACCGTATAAATTGATTGATGAATCGCTACCAATTATTGGTTACGAAAAACGCTACAGAGGCCAAACTTTAGGTATCGATTTAAGCGACAGTAGGCATACATTTAAAGATAATGGCGACACCGTAGTACACGATTTAACTTGGAGCTACCAAGTATTTACTAATAAAACCGTAGTAAAACACGGCGCGCTGCCAACTGAATATGTCAATATTATTAATTTAAACTCTAAAGGTAAAGAAGTCGGGAAATTTCGCGTGCCCAGTTTTGAGTTTTCAATCTCACCAATTGCCGTGTTTGGTCAGATTAGAATTGAAGAAGATATAAGCAAATTTAGAGGCCCGCTATTGTTGAATAATAAGGTCTTAAAACAACGCCTAAACATTATGCTAACTATCATGGGCTTAAGCTTGCTCGGGTTGCTATATATGCTGGGCAAGCACGCATGGTTGCCGCGCATGGGTGGCCCGTTTGCCAGGGCTTATCGCAATATTCGTAAACAAGATAACACGCCAGCAGGCATACAAAATGGGGTTTCCAGCATGCATGGTGCGCTTAACATAACTGCTGGTATAAGCTTATTTAATGGTAATTTAGATGCATTTTTAACTAAAAAACCAGCGTTTAAAGCCATTAAAACTGAGCTTGAGCAATTTTTTGGCTTATCAAAACAAGTGTTTTTTGAGCCTAACGCTCAACATCAAGCGGGTAACGACCCAATTGCTTGGCTTGCGCAATTGTGCCGCCGTTGCCGCGATTGCGAGCGCGGCCTAGTGCCTGATGCCAATACATCCGACACAAAAACAGCAGAAGGCAAAGTATAGTCATGGCATTTTCTCAACCGTGGTTACTGTGGTTACTGCCGTTAGCATTTTTGCCTTTGGTGTTTCAACGTGCACATAGCAAAAATTACTCTTGGTTAGATATGCTGCCTGCCGACCCGCTTTCTGACTTAATCGGCTTGATTTTGAAAGTGTTGGCAGTGTTCACATTGCTCTTTATTGTATTGGGTTTAAGTGCGCCACACACCAAGCAACAAGAGGTTGAGCGCATTGGCGTGGGTGCGCAAATTAGCTTAGTGTTGGATAGAAGCGCAAGTATGGATGATGCCTTCTCTGGCACCACAGAAAACTCGCTGGGTGAATCCAAATCAGCCGCGGCAGCACGTCTTATCACACAATTTGTGCAATCTCGCAAAAACGATATGCTGGGCATGATTACATTCAGCAACTCGGCCATGTATGTGTTGCCACTAACCGAAAATAAGGAGGCCATGGTAGCCGCTGTGCGCGCTACTGCTGGTAACGCGCTCTTTCAAACCAATATTGGCAGCGGCCTTACTGCTGGTGCGGGATTGTTCGACTCAGTACCCGACTCTGGTTCACGCGCAGTTATTTTGTTATCGGATGGTGGTGGCCGTATAGGTGCAGAAGCACAGCAAAAAATTCGCGATTGGTTTGACCGCATGCATATTAGTTTGTATTGGATTGTGCTACGGCAACCCGGTGGCTTAAGTATTTTTGATAAAAATTATGCACCAAATCCCGATAAAGCCTTGCCTCCAGAAATTGAGCTATTTGAGTTTTTTAAAACCATGAAAACAGAATTTCATGCTTACGAAGCCGATGACCCTAAAAGCTTGCAATTGGCCATTGATGATATTAATCGCAAAGAAAAAAAGCCGATTAAATACTTAGAAAAAATCCCTGGTAAAGATTTATCTAACCTTTGTTTTATTATCGCCGCAATCATGATTACTTTGTTACTAGGCGTGAAATACCTTGAAATTAATACTTGGCGAAATTAACCTATTTGTAAGGCTGAACTTTAAGGCTAACTATGGCATTGAATATTAAACAATTTTTTAGTGTAAAAAAACTCACTTGGGCTTTTACCGCAATTACCATCATTTGCGCAACTGGCAGCCTATTAACGTACAAACGAATCAGGCAAATTGATGCGTTTAACACGGCTATCAATGTAGGTAAAACGCCAGAAACGGACAAGGAAAGTTTTGAGGCTAAATTTGCTACCGCACTTTATTTAGCTAAAAAAGAACGCTATAAAGAATCCACATTATTATTTGCCGCCTTAATGCCCAAAGCCAACACCGAGCAAAAATCGGCTTTGCAATACAATGTGGGCAATATTTTCTTACTGCGTGCTAACCAAATGAGTGGTAATACCGCGTCGGTACACCAAGAGGCGGAGTATTTAATGCAACAGTCTAAAAGTGCCTATGTGTCATCGCTTAAGTTAGACCACACACAATGGGATGCGAAACATAACTTGGATCGCCTGCTTGGCTTATTGCCAGAGCATCCAACGCCAGGCGCGGGTGAAGGCGATAAAGCTGGCTTGATTATGGGCAATATTCCAGTAGGTTTGCCATAAATGCACAAGCTAGTAAACCTAATTCGCCATCGGCGTGATATTACCTTGCTAGCATTGGCTTTGCTGATGCTGATTATCGCCGTATTTAAGCCAACTGTGCCTGTAAAACGCGATATTTATAGCTATTTTATGGTAGTTGATATTACGCAAAGTATGAACGTACGCGATGCCACGCTTGATGGCAGAGTGGTATCACGTATGCAATATCAACAGTATTTATTGCACCGAATGATAGGTGAAATGCCGTGTGGAACACAGGTTAGCATTGGCTTATTTGCGGGCGTGAGTGTGGCAGCACTCTATACGCCGATTGAGGTTTGCAGCAACTTTGCGGCGATTGAAGATACAATTGATCACCTTGATTGGCGCACAGGCTGGTCTGGTAACAGCCGTATTCGCGAAAGCGTAGTCACGCTAGCTAAGCTGATTCGTAGCTTTCCAGAGCCTGCGCAAGTAGTGTATATGACCGATGGCGAAGAAATGCCAAAACTACATGTGTTCAACACACGTGATTTAGCGGGCTTTCAGGGTGGTAAAGATTGGCTATTTGTAGGTATTGGTAGTGATAAAGGTACTGCAATACCAAAATTTGATGAACATAATCAACTGATTGGCTACTGGGCAAGCGAAAGCTTCGCCATGCAACCAGGCGTGGCGCAAATTTCGCAAGATAATATTGGTACGCGTGAAGAAAGCGTAGCAAGCGACACCAATGACCGTTTTTTATCTAAGTTAGACGAAAAATATTTAGAATCTGTCGCCAAAGAAGTGGGTGGCAACTATGTGAATGGCGATAGCTTGCAAAACGTATTGGCTGCCATGAAAAAACAGCCACCTGCACGTCGCAGCAAAGCCGATTTTGAGCTTAAATGGATTTTTGCAGGCTTAGCTGGCTTGTTATTTTTAGCAGCTTATTTACCTAAACATCCCATTAAAGAATCGACAGAAATGCTTAAGCAATTTGTAGCGCGAAAAACACGCAAAGCCGCTAAATCTGTGGCTTAGACGCCAGCTTAATTTTTGTCGTTATCACTCGGCTGAGTGCTTAAACCAACGTAGCCACACCCGCAAACGCCTTAATTCATGCTCATTTTCTTGGCTTACCCATACAATTACGGGGGCTGAAACAAACTTAAGGCCATTTCTTTTAAAGTTTAAAATGACTAAATTGGTATGAATAAAACTGTTTATCGCTAAAGCAGGCTGAAATACTTCACCGCGACTGTTAGTAATGGAGAGTTCGCCCTTAGCATTCACATCCAGTATCTGCCAAGACCAAGGCAGCATCAGCAAAGCATCCCGCCAAATAAGATAGCCGCTAGAAATCATAATCAGAAAAATCGTGGCTAATTTAATCATTAGAGATAGCGGCAATGCGGGTAAAATAAAACAACAAGCAATTGAAACGCCTAACAACAGCCCCAATGTTAAGTTAGAGCGTTTCAACTTGATGTGAATGGGCTGTAAAACTGATTTCATATGACTAGCTTAGCGTGCTAATTTAGAGTTAATAAGGATAGTGTGGCATGACAGCAACAGAATGGCAAACAGGTTTGGCAGCGCAAGGTGCGAGCGTTAAAAATAGCGCAGTGCTAGATTATGGCGATGCGCCTAGCGAACTTGCCGCTACCGCCAGTAATAATGTATTGTGCGATTTAAACCACCTAGGTTTACTTGAAATTGGTGGTGCAGATGCGGTGAGTTTTCTGCAAGGACAAGTCACCAATGATGTGAAATTGCTAACTGGCACAAACGCGCATTACACGGCTTACTGTAACCCGAAAGGTCGTATGTTGGCGCTCTTTCTCGCATTTGCTCATTACGACCACACGCACTTACAGCTTAATCGTGAGCTGCTTGAGCCTATCATGAAGCGCCTAAAAATGTATGTGATGCGCAGTAAGGTAGAAATTAAAGACGTTTCAGATAGCATTATTAAGTTTGGGCTAAATGGCCCACAAGCCTCATCAATGCTAGTACCTCTTTTTTCTACTATTCCAAGTCAAGATTACGAATTAGTTAGTTTAGAAAATGGTGCCATTTTAAAACTGCCAAGTATTACAGGCCACAGTCGCTATCAAATTTTCACCGACGTGATGAATGCGCCTGACATCTGGAATGCACTAAAACAAAACTGCCAACTGGTCGGTAAGCCTTGCTGGGACTGGTTAGAGATTCAAACAGGTATTCCAGAAATAGTGCTAGCCACGCAAGAGCAGTTTGTGCCACAAATGCTCAATTTGGATATTTTAAATGGTATCAACTTTAAAAAAGGCTGTTATACAGGTCAAGAAATTGTGGCACGAACGCACTATTTAGGTAGCGTAAAACGGCGCACTTATTTGGCGGAAATTGCTTGCGAAATTGCACCACAAGCAGGAGAAAAGATAATGAATGCTGCGCAAAATGAAATCGGGCAAATTGTTCGCGTTGCACCAAACTTAACAGGTAATTTTGATGTATTGGCTGAGTTGCGTATTGATGCGGTCGCAGCTGGTGAACTTGACTACAAAGGTGCGGCTCCTGCTCTTAAAACACTGCCCTACTCACTTGAAAGCTAAGCCAAAGCTTAAGTTAACTCGCTAAAATACTTTGGTTGCGGCCAGCATGTTTGGCTTGATAAAGTGCGCTGTCTGCACGATGAATTAATTGTTCAACACCTTCGTCGTGTAGCCTTACCGCTGCACCAATGCTGACTGTAACCGCAATTGACTTATCGAGATAACTAAAGTTGGCCACTTGAATTGCGCTGCGAATTTTTTCGGCCAACAACATCAATCGCACCGCATCGCAATCACGCACAACAATTAAAAACTCCTCACCACCCCAGCGACACACAAAATCTTCGGCTCGAATAGTGGCTATTATAGTCTCCGCAGTTTGCTTAAGTACCGTATCACCCGCCAAATGGCCGTTATTATCATTAACTTTCTTAAAATAATCCAAATCTAATAGCAATAAGCCCAACGCTGTTTTGTTGCGTTGGCTATCTTGCATCATCACGCTCATACCAATATCAAATGCTTTGCGATTTGGCAAATCGGTGAGCTTATCAATCGCGGCAGCATTTTCTACTGCATAATGGTAGCGCTTTAAAGCCATATACGTTAGCGTCACCACAATACTTGTGATGAGCAAACATAGCAGCAAATTGTTATACAGGCTGCGTGTAATACCAGCTAACGCATCAGTTTCGCTTTTTTCGGCAATCAAATACCAATGCAGCTCTGGCACATAGCGCACAATCACATTTTGTGCGCGTTCACCCAGTTGGTAGGTGTGAATCTTATTATTTTCAATATTAAGATTCGCTAAGTTTTTAGGGTTAAAGTGAATATCTTTAATACCCAACAAGTTGTCAATATCTGCGCCAAGAGGCCTATCTTGGTCACTGGCCAACATAATAATGCCATTTTTATCGACAAAATATACTTTGTATTTAAAACGCTTTTCATAACTTTCTAACAGCTTTTGGGCCTTGTTGTAAGCAATACCAACCCCCACAACACCAATATATTCGTTCGCTTGGTCAAACATTCTGTAATTAACAAAAATGGCTAGTTGATTACCGTATCGAGCATTACGCTCTATAAAAAGCTCATAAGGCTTATTTGCCGAACGAACCTTAAAATACCAAGAATCAGCCTCGGTATTTTCAATCACTTTTTTAGTTTTGGCGTCAGACGAATAATAATTGCGCGTTTTTTCTGAAATAAAATAACTGGCTAGGGCATGACTTTGGCGCTTTGTTTCAGTCAAATATTGCTTAATGACTGTTTCGTCTTTTTCGCCGCGTGCAACCCAGTCTTTTAAAAAGGTATTCGATGCCATCATCGAAGAAGTTTCAATACTTCCTACTAAATCTTCTTGAATTTTAGAGTTAATACTAGCGCTAGTGAGCGGTAACTCATTGATTACTATTGCTTCATGTATCGATAGCTTAGATGAGCGATACGTCAACAAGCTGACAGCCAAAAACCCGAATAACAGTATTGCGGTTATTAATACAATGAGTTTGTGCCGATTTTGCATGGTATTAATTATAAGCTTAATATTTATGGCGGCGGTTGAGTTTGCTTTTCAACCTCTTGGCCAACTGGCTTGGTTTTAAACTCGACAGGCGCTTGGTTTTCAGGTTTGACTGGCAAGACTTGATCGATTACTTGGTAAAATACCTCATCTTGCTTAATCATACCCAACTCGCTGCGGGCGCGCTCTTCAATCGCCGCGTTACCTTGTTTTAAATCGCGCACTTCTGCATTCAATGTTTCGTTGCGCTGTTTAAAAGCGGTATTTTTATCTTTTTGCTCATCAATTTGCTGATTTACATTCCACACCCTTAACCAACTACCCTTGCCTAGCCACAATGGGTATTGCAGCAGGGCAATCAGAATCACAAATATGAGTGTTAATGCTTTCAAAACAATTCCTTGGGTGCATTGCAGCGTTGCTGCGGTGCTCGCAACCTAAATGTATCAATCCATACAATTTCGGCTTTTGCGCGCCGCGCGCCTTGCACTGCCTCCCAAGTTGTTTGTTTTGTTAATACATACATTATTTAAACAACTGATAAAAAGCGCCCATACCCGCATAACTGCTTGCATCACCCAACTCTTCTTCAATACGCAATAATTGGTTATATTTTGCGATGCGTTCACTGCGGCACAAGCTACCTGTTTTAATTTGTAATGCGTTGGTAGCCACTGAAATATCGGCAATCGTCGTGTCTTCTGTCTCGCCTGATCGATGTGACACCACTGCCGTGTAGCCTGCACGCTTAGCCATTTCGATGGTTTGGAAAGTCTCGGTTAATGTGCCGATTTGATTGACTTTAATCAGCACAGAGTTTGCCACGCCACGCTTGATACCCTCACGTAGTATTTTAGTGTTAGTCACAAACAAATCATCGCCCACTAATTGCGTGGTTTTGCCTAAGCGTTTGGTGAGAATGTCCCAACCATCCCAGTCAAATTCGCCCATGCCATCTTCAATGCTAATAATAGGATACTTATCACACCAAGTGGCCAAATAATCAGTAAACTGAGCGCTAGTTAAAGCCAAACCCTCTGATTCTAAATGATATTTTCCATCTTTATAAAATTCGGTGCTGGCGCAATCTAAGCCTAAATAAACGTCTTTACCTGGCTCATACCCTGCGGCAGAAATCGCTTCTAAAATCAATTGAATCGCCGCTTCGTTACTGGGCAAATTAGGTGCAAAGCCACCTTCGTCACCTACTGTCGTTGCCAAACCTTTTTTATGCAGCGTTTTTTTCAATTGGTGAAAAATTTCAGCACCGCAACGTATCGCTTCTCTAAAACTTGGCAAACCTGCAGGAATAATCATGAATTCTTGCATATCCACGCTGTTATCGGCGTGTGCGCCACCGTTAATAATATTCATCATTGGTACCGGCAGTTGCATAGCACCAGAGCCGCCTAAATAGCGGTACAAAGGTAAACCGCTCTCTTCAGCCGCCGCCCGTGCGCAAGCCATCGAAACTGCTAAAATTGAATTCGCGCCCAAACGATCTTTATTCTCAGTACCGTCTAACTCAATTAATGTTTTGTCGATAAAACTTTGCTCTTCCGCGTCCAGTCCAATAATCGCTTCAGTAATTTCGGTATTGATATTTTCAACGGCTTGCAAAACACCTTTGCCTAAATAGCGGCTGGCATCACCATCACGCAATTCCATCGCCTCTTTAGCGCCTGTAGACGCACCAGATGGCACTGCCGCGCGGCCAATAACGCCACTTTCTAGCAGCACATCACATTCAACAGTTGGGTTGCCGCGTGAGTCTAAAATTTCGCGGGCGATAATATCTATAATTGCGCTCATACCAAATTCCTCATTAAATTATTTTAATATTCACTTAGTTTTACAAAAGTTCTACAAAGTACTTTCAATAAATCCTGCTTTTTTTACTAACTTATCCATATCCACTAACACATGCAATAAATCTTCCATTTTGTGCAAAGGCCAAGCATTCGGGCCGTCTGATAAAGCTTTGCTTGGGTCGGGATGCGTTTCCATAAATACCCCCGCAATGCCGCTTGCCACCGCTGCGCGCGCTAGCACTGGCACAAACTCACGTTGACCACCACTTTTATCGCCCTGCCCGCCTGGCTGCTGCACCGAGTGTGTAGCATCAAACACTACAGGGCAATTGGTTTCGCGCATAATGACGAGGCCACGCATGTCAGATATTAGCGTATTGTAACCAAAACTAGCACCACGCTCACATACCATAATAGTATCCGCACCGCCGTTAGCTTCTTTGGCTTTATTCACCACTTGCAGCATATCGTGCGGCGCTAAAAATTGGCCTTTTTTAATATTCACGGGCTTGCCACAAGTGGCTACTGCAATAATAAAATCGGTTTGGCGACACAAAAATGCGGGGGTTTGCAACACATCCACCACGGCTGCTACATGTGGCACTTGTTCAGTGGTATGTACATCGGTTAATACTGGAACGCCAATTTGGCTGCGCACTTCGTCTAAAATGCGCAAGCCTTCTTCTAAGCCAAAGCCACGAAATGTCTTGGTTGAGCTTCTGTTCGCTTTGTCGTAAGACGATTTGTAGATAAACGGAATGCCCACTTTAGCAGCGATTTCTTTCAACTTGCCCGCCGTATCAATAGCAAATTCGCGCGATTCAATCACGCAAGGCCCTGCGATTAAAAATAAGGGTTTATCTAAGCCAACGTCAAAGTTACATAATTTCATTATTTACTACCTTTATTATGCTTTTTTATTATCTAAAGCCGCTTGCACATAAGCCTTAAATAACGGATGCCCAGCGCGCGGGTTAGAGGTGAATTCAGGGTGAAATTGTACCGCCATAAACCACGGATGCGTGGCTTTTGGTAGCTCAATAATCTCGCATAAATCTTCACCCGTAGTGCGCGCAGAAACCACCATACCAGCTTTTTTAAGCTGCTCAACGTAATGATTATTGACTTCATAACGGTGACGATGACGTTCATTCACCTGTGCGCCGTAAATACTTGCTGCCATCGTATTCGGCACAATCGGGCAAGCTTGTGCACCCAAGCGCATGGTGCCGCCAAGGTCAGAGTTCTCATCGCGCACTTCTACTTTGCCAGTCGCATCTTTCCATTCGGTAATCAGGCCAATAAGCTTGTGCGGTGCTTCTGCATTAAATTCGGTACTGTTAGCATCTTTTAAACCAGCCACGTTACGTGCAAACTCAATCACCGCCAATTGCATGCCCAAGCAAATGCCTAAATAAGGCACTTTGTGCTCCCTAGCAAATTGAATCGCGGCAATTTTACCCTCTGTACCGCGCACACCAAATCCACCTGGTATCAGAATCGCATCCATCTTTGTTAATGCATCCGTGCCAGAAGCTTCGATTTCTTCACTATCAATATAATGAATTTTCACTTTTGATTCTGTGTGAATACCCGCATGAATTAAGGCTTCGGTAAGCGATTTGTAGGAATCAGCTAAATCGACATATTTGCCTACAAACGCAATATTCACTAAATGTTT
>JANXWL010000185.1 GCA_025351225.1 Methylotenera sp.
GATGCATTGGAAGAAAGCGGCTATATACACACCAAAATTTTGGCGTATTCTGCCAAGTATGCCTCGGCGTTTTACGGGCCTTTCCGCGATGCGGTGGGTTCAGCCGCTAATCTGGGCAAAGGCAATAAATACAATTACCAAATGGACCCCGCCAATGGTGATGAGGCCATTAAAGAAGTCGCGCTGGATATTGAAGAAGGCGCAGATATGGTGATGGTGAAACCTGGCATGCCGTATTTAGATATTGTGCGCCGCGTGAAAGACGAATTTGGCGTGCCAACTTATGCCTACCAAGTGAGCGGCGAATACGCCATGCTAAAAGCTGCCGCACAGAATGGCTGGCTGGATGAAAAAGATTGCGTGATGGAGAGCTTGTTGGCGTTTAAGCGCGCAGGGGCAGATGGGATTTTGACTTATTTTGCGATGGATGTGGCGAGATGGTTGAAGGGCTGATGCGCAGTGATAAATTATGGTGGACGTTTTAAAGAAACTCTAGATGTTTATCACGGCATACCAAAAGGTTGGACTAAAGAAGAAATTATTGCAATGCATCAATCACAAGGTGGAACGTTTAGCTTAAATTCATCTATGCAAATCGAACCAGGAGCGCCTTCTTGGTTGCCTGATAGAAAGAATTGGTTGCAATATCGAAAAACATTATATTTGCTTTCAGATGGCGTTGCGGCTGGTGATAGTGCCTGTGTAGAGCTTTGTGTCCAATATCTCGAGTTACGTTATATTGGTTCATATTCAGGTTTTATTCGTGCGCGTTTTGCTAGAAAGCTCAAGTCTGCAGAACTTACTAAGTTACAAATAGAGCGACTGAATAAACTTTTTGTAAAAACAGTTCTTAATAGGGACTACACAGAAGAGTTTAAAGAGTATGTAAAGTTATGGCGCAAAATTATTTCGCCGTCTGAAATTCAAGTTCTAGAGTTACTTGCATCAAAAAATCAAGGTATATCTGAACGTCGCTGGTATACATATTTAATCGATAATTAAGTAAGCTATTTTTCGCCTCTAGGCGAGTTTCTTTCTTTTGTTCGTGCAAAAGAAAGAAACCAAAGAAAAGCACGCCCCGCTGCCGCTTTATCCTTCGGTCTTAGCGCCGCATCTGGGCGGCTGCGGAACTCGTGCTTTCAGCACTCAAACAGTCCTCGCCGCTTTCCAGCTGCTGGCTCAAGCCGAAGGCGCGACAAAGGGGATTTAAAGTCAAAACCAGATGAATGTTTAAATGAGTAGGCCTACAGGCCAATATCCATGCGGCTTGCAGAGCATCTATTTTAAGTGTTTAAAAGTGCTTCTACGTCCATAATATCTGCGCGTTCGGCATTGCTGCCATCACCTGTTCGCTTCGTTGCCACTCGCATATCGTCAACATCAAATACACTTAATTTTTGCAAGCCCAGCTCGGTTTCTAAAGTAAACACTGGCACGGTTTTACGGACTTTTTCTTTTTTGTCTTTGCTGGGTTTATCTGATACGCGATACGATTTTTCGCTACTTTCAAATGGTATTTGCTGGTTTAGCAGAAACATTTCTACGTCTTTCGCGCTATCGGCAAATAGGTGAATGTTGGTTTGCGAGAATTTTCCTGCGCTGCCATCTAAAACGCTGCCAGTTAAATGCGGATTAAACTTTTCAAACAACTGCATGGTTAATAGCGCGGCTTGACGCAGTTTTACTAGCTCTAAGGGCTGTTCATCGGCGTTGTAAATCTCGTGATACAGCCTAATTTCGTCTTCAATCTCGGCATTTGTGGGCATGACACTGGCTTCACTCACGCCTAGTTGTTTACCTGCTTTTTTTTTGGCATATCCAAAGTCGTTAATGCCGTCTTCTGCCATCATTTGTGCGGCTTTTTGGGCGATAAGCTGTCGCATATGTTCTAAGTTTTCGCGTGCCATATGCAAAAAATGCGTTTAAAAGCCTGATGGATTCAGTACGTGTGCGGCAGAACCGTCATCACTGTTGTTGCTAGGCGCTTGTGCGGGGCGCGCTTGCTCAGAGCCACGCTCTATAATGACGGGATTGTTTCTTATTGGCGCATCTGGCGGTTGTGGCTGCAAGGGGTTATCGGTGATGCTATCTGGATATGCGCTTGCAGGGAAATCAGCCTCGGTTGGTTCTTCCATAGGAGGCAATACCATTTCTACTTTTGGCGGTGGATTTTCTTGGTAAAAGTATTCATAGATGCCGTCTTCATCTTCATTAATTAATGTGCCTGTTAGCCTATCTATTTTCACCTTCATCATGCCATCTGGCACGCTGTAAGGCACATCAGGCACCCCGTTTAGCGCAGTCGCCATGTAACGAATCCAAATTGGCAGTGCGGCTTTGCCGCCTGTTTCATCTTTGCCTAAGCTGCGTGGCTGGTCAAAACCTATCCATGTAATAGCGACTTGGTTTGGATTAAAGCCTGCAAACCATGCATCAATTTGGTTATTGGTGGTGCCTGTTTTACCCGCTAAATCTTGGCGACCAAGGGATTTAGCCTTGGTGGCTGTGCCTTTAGCCACTACATCTTGCATGATAGATGTCATAAGGAAAGCATTGCGTGTATCAATCACGCGCGGCGCATCTTTTCCTGCTTGTGGGTAGTGCGACTCTTGAATCAACTTACCGCGATTATCGGTAATTTTGCTGATTAAATGCGGCGTAATGCGGTAGCCACCATTAGCAAACACGGCATAACCCTGCGCCATGCCCCAAGGTGTAACTGCGCCTGCACCTAAGGCCATAGTTAAGTAGGCGGGATGATCTTTGCGTGAAAAGCCAAATTTGGTGATGTAATCTTGTGCATAGCGTGCGCCAATTTTTTGCAACACACGTATCGACACCATGTTTTTGGATTTGGTTAAAGCAGTTCTAAGCCTAATAGGCCCATCATATTTGCTATCAAAGTTTTTGGGTGCCCAATCTTTATCGCTGCCATTTTCGGCTGCCGACATGGTAATTGGCTCATCTTCTACTATAGTTGCGGGCGTGAAGCCCTTTTCTAAAGCAGCAGAATACACAAATGGCTTGAAACTTGAGCCAGGTTGGCGCCAAGCTTGTGTGACATGGTTAAATTTATTTTTGCTGTAATCAAAACCACCTACTAAAGCTGTTATGGCCCCATTTTGTGGATCTAGTGCTACAAGTGCTGATTCTACTTGCGGTAATTGCACAATCACCCACTCATTTTGGCTTCTGATAATGCGCACAACAGAGCCGACTTTGATTTTATGATTTTCGATATTTTTATCAGCCAAGCTTTTTTGTAGCAAACTTAAGCCTACGCCGCTAATGTCAAGGCTATCATTATTTTTGGTAAAAACTCTCACCGATTTTGGCGAAATATCAGTCACAATAGCTGGTTTAAAACCGTTATATTCTTCAAAATCGTTTAGTGCAATTTGCAAGTTTTCCTTTAGATTATCGGCACTAAACTGACTTAAATCGATATTTTTCTCTGGTTTTTGGTAACCTTCGCGCCGTTGGTATTCTAAAATACCTTGTAAAACAGCGACATTAGCAGCCTCTTGATTGGCTTTTTTAATCGTAGTGTACACTTTAAGGCCACTAGTATAAATGGTGTCTTGATATTGCTCGTACAAGGTTTGGCGTACCATTTCCGCTACATAATCGGCAGCAAAGTCACGCGATTGCTTAGAGGTTTTAAACACCAATTTTTGTTGCATCGCTTCGTTGTATTGCGCATCAGTAACCATGCCATAGCGATGCATATCCGCAAGTACAGCGTGTTGTCGGTCGATAGAACG
>JANXWL010000148.1 GCA_025351225.1 Methylotenera sp.
AACGAAGTGCCAGTAAAAGAAATTTTGTTTGCACTAGCCCGCGAAAGCAAACTGAATATCGATATTCACCCCAGCATACAAGGCCGCGCGACTTTAAATGCGGTAGATCAAACGCTACCAGCCATCTTAGAGCGATTGGCACAGGTAATTGCGGGCTGGTTTTAGCTAACTGAGGAATTGGTGCAGCAGCGTTAGCTTGGCTGGCTGCTTGTTGCGCGGTGACTTTGCCATCAATATGGCCACTAGAGGGCTTAATTGTTGATTGATGCGCGCAAGCATTAAGCATGATGCCAGCACCCACGATTAGGCAAAACTTAGCTACATGAGCATTAATATTGTTATTCAGCACAAGGTACCCGCTCCCTAAAATTTTAACTCGAGGTTTTTATTATTAAAATTATTAGGTATGTTATCGCATAATTGGCATTAAATTGCAAGACTAACTTATTGAAAGTTTTATCAATATGTCAAATTTAGATGCTTATTTGGTTTCTTGTAACACACCTGCAATGGTGCGTAGTTGTGGGTGATTTTTTTGAATTTCTGCAGGTAGTTTTTGTAAAGCTTGTGTGGCTTCAAAGCGATTAGCAAAACTGCCGTACAGCACGGTTAAAAATGGTAGATTATTCACTTTGGTTCTGTAGACGTAAATATTATCTAACTCAACTTGTTGGCTTAATCGCTCGATATCTGTTTTAACTTGCGCATCGCTAGCCGCACCTAGCAGTTGAATGCTTACCGTGGTTGAGGGCTGCGTGGTTAGCCATGCGGTTGTTACGCCTAAGCGGCGCGTTAAAGTGTCTTCTTGTACAATAGCAGCCGTGCTGTTTGTAGCTGTTGCTGCGGCTATAGTAACAGGGGCGGCAGTCGCCATGACAGCTGCGCTAGAATTAGCAGAGCTTGGGGTTGCAGCTACAGAAACTGGCGGGGTTGTTGAGGGTGCTATTGCAAGAGATGGTGTAGCTAGCGCTTTTTTTTCGACATCCGCTTTATTGACAATAGGGTTTACTGGTGCGGCTTTTTGTTGAATGGCTTGCTGCTTAATAGTCACGACCGGCTTAACCTGACTGGCTGCTTGCTTTTGCACCCACATACTGACCGCATAACCCAGTGCCAAACCCAAAGCCAGCAGGCTCGCCCACATTAGCCATTGCGATTGCTTAGCGGCTTGTTTTAGTTTTTCTGCGCCAAACTCACTATCGCCAATCGCCGCTTGCACGTGCTTTGGCGTTACTTGATAGACATTTTCAGCAAATGCGGCCAACAATGCTTTATCGGCCAAAATATTGACGCGCCGCACCAAACCTTGTGCAGAAGCAGCAACTTTAGCAATCGCTTGGTTTGTGAATAAAGGGGGGCCAAAATAACCTGCTGCGCGCAGCCTAAATATTAGGTATTCGCCGATTTCTTTTGTTTGCAAAGGCATTAAATTAAAGCTATGCGTAATACGCTCGCGCAATTGGCGAATATTGGTTTGATTAAGGTTTTCGTCTAGCTCTGGCTGCCCAAATAGCACGATTTGCAGCAGTTTATCGTGTTTGGTTTCTAAATTTGAAAGTAGGCGAATTTCTTCTAAAGTAGCCAGTGGCATGCCTTGCGCTTCTTCTACAAAAATCACTACTTGCTTGCCGGCCGCATGCCTTGCCAGCAGATGTGTTTGCAGCACTTGCATCACTTTTAAGCGATCAGCATTTTTGGGTAATTTTAGCTGTAATTCAAAGGCAATTGCATGCAAAACATCTTCTGGCGCAACGCTTGGGTTAGCAAGGTAAATGCTCTCTACCTTCTCAGGTAGCATGGTTTGCAACATACGACACAACATGGTTTTGCCGCTGCCCACTTCGCCCACCACTTTAACGATGCCTTCACCAGTATTAATGGCGTAAATTAAGGCATCTAGCACTGCACCACGATTGCCGCCTGTGTAAAAAACCTCAGTATTGGGCGTGATTTTGAAAGGCGGCTCTTTTAAACCGAAGTGGGAATAATACATAGGCGTGCTTAAACCATCGAGCTTTATTTAATTTCTTCTTGCAACTGTATGCGGCTGTAGAGCGTGGTACGGTTAACGCCTAGCATTTTTGCAGCCTGGCTTAAATTGCCGTGGGTAATGCGCATGGCGGCGTCTACGTAGGCTTTTTCCCACGACTTTAATACTTGATCTAAGCTTACATTGGCCTCGTTTTGCAAATGTTGTAGCGCGTAGCTGGATAAATCACCGTTATTGCTAATAGCTGCGCTGCCGCCATCCACCTCATTTTGACGCGATAAATCCAGCTCAGCTGATAATTGAATCTCGTTTACTATTTGGCCTGCGTATTTGGCGATTAGGCGAATAATAATGTTGCGTAGCTCGCGCACGTTGCCAGGAAAATGATAGCTTAACCAGCGCGATTTGGCTTTGTCGTCTAATTTAAACGATTGCTGGCCTGTTTCGCGCGCATAAAAAGTATTGAAATGCTCAAGTAGAGTCAGGCTATCTTCGACTAAGTCCCGCAGTGGTGGCACTTTAACCGCAAAAACACCCAAGCGATGGTACAAGTCACTTCTAAAATTACCTGCACGAACTTCACTGCGCAAATCTCGGTTAGTGGCCGCCACCACGCGTGCTTTGCTTTTACGTACCTGCGTTTCGCCCACTCGTGTGTATTCGCCATTCTCTAGCACGCGCAATAACTTAGCCTGCATTTCAAGCGGCAGCTCACCAATTTCGTCCAAAAATAAGGTACCTTCATTTACATCTTCAAAATAGCCCGCATTGGCCGTATTGGCGCCTGTAAACGCACCTTTAGCGTGACCAAACAAAATAGATTCCGCCAACATGGGCGAAATGGCAGCGCAGTTAATCGATAAATAAGGTGCTTTTGCACGCTTGCTAAAACGGTGAAAATTGCTAGCAACACGCTCTTTACCGCTGCCAGATTCGCCCTCTATTAACACAGGAAAAGGTGAATCGGCAAACTGACGAATTTGTGTGATCAGCGTTTGCATAGGCAAACTATTGCCTATCATGCCGCCGTTTTTGTCTTCGGCTTGCTCGGTCTGTGCTTGCTCGGTTAGCTCAACGCTTTGTACTTTTAACGAATTAAGTAAAAGCTCTTTAAGCTTATCAACATCGCAAGGCTTGGGGATAAAATCGAGCGCGCCCAAAGCTAGCGCGTGTTTTACGTTCACATCGTCACTTTGGCCAGAAAGCACATGTATTTTCATGCTGGGCGAATGCGCCAGCAGCTCGCCAATCATTTTAAAGCCTTCATCAGGCTTGTGTTGCATGGGTGGCAGGCCTAAATCGACCAGGGCAAGCGAAGGTGGCTCGTCTAGTTGTCTTAATAAACTTTTGGCTTGCGCACGCGAATCAGCAACGCACACTTCAAAGTGTTTGCTAAGTACAAAGTGCAAGGTATCGGTAATCAGCGGGTCATCATCAATGATGATGAGCACTGGCTTAAGCTCGGCCATTGATCTATCCTTATTTTTTAAAACGATTGTTGATTCTTATTATAAGGATACTATAACCGTTATAGGCCTAGCTATCAATGACAAGCTGAAGGGAAAATATGGGGTGCCCAAGACGATAGCTCTGGGCACTGGGAAGAGATAATTTCAGTGTCTTAACAGTTTATGCATAAAAAGGGAATAAGTTAGGCTTGACTATAAACATAGCAAATGTATTTTGTCGATATTCGTATTAGACTTCAAACCAAATAAGCCTACTAAATAACCTTATAGTTTGAGTATCCGATAACAGCCACTCGGCAACCGACACTTTCGACTGGTTGAATTCAAGACCCTAGGAAGACATTCAAAAGCTATCGCGTTTTGCCTATTTCTGTGGCAATAGCCAAGCTTAGATTAATTGTTCAGTCATGTATGCCTAGCACCAATCATGATTATTGCCATACCCAGCAAGCACACTAATACTCCCAGCCAATCAGTGAATGTAGGCTTTATGGAGTCTACTAACCATAACCACATAATAGCAACACTGATATAAATACCTCCGTATGCAGCATAAATACGACCTGCAGAATTGGGGTGAAGCGTTAATAACCAAGCGAACATAGCAAGGCTAAACCCTGCGGGAATAAGAAGCCAAACAGAACCCTCCTGTTTTAGCCAAAGATATGGAAGATAGCAACCAACAATCTCTGCGATTGCAGTGAGTAAAAACAAGCCAAATACTTTTACTATTTCCATAAGTTGTAAATACCTAAAACTAGTAAAATAAATATACCTTATTATTATTGCGTAAGAAATTTTGTGTAAATAGTCATTCTGCTGGAAACAAGCTATTTCTTATTATGCGCCCACACCGCAGCTTCGAGTCTACTTGTTAGTTTCAATTTACTTAATAGGTGTTTAATATGCACTTTTACAGTTGTATCGCTAATACCCAAAGCTCTAGCAATAGTCTTATTGTTAAGGCCCTTAGTCAAACATTCTAGTATCTCTCTTTCTCTTTCGGTCAATGAAACCTCTTCACTTCTACTTAGCGTGGGATGCATAAGTGCATTTTTGAGAATTTCAGCAAGACTTTCGTGCAAAACTGTGACACCAGACATTGCTTTTTTAAGGCTTGAACAAAGGTCTTCTGGCTCCATATCTTTTAGTAGATAACCGTCAGCACCAGCACGAAGTGCTTCTAGCAAATCATCCTCTGCATCCGACACTGTTAAGACAATGCATCGTGACTCTAGTTTTTTTTCTTTAATCAGCCTTAGAGTTTGTAAGCCATTTATGCCTTTCATGTTTAGATCTATCAACACTAAGTCTGGCTTTAGCTTTTCTACTAACAATAAACCCTCAGTCCCTGAAGCTGCTTCACCAATTACTAAAAAATCAGCATCCGTAGATATCATTTGACTGACTCCTTTACGAAATAAAGCATGATCATCGACAATGATTACCGTTGTTGGTTTTTCCATATTTCCCTCCCAATAAATAAATTGGTTTATTGTAAGCATTATTCTTAAATATTTTATTTTGGACGAAACAACAATCTGACACGTGTACCACCTTTCCGCCTAGGCAGTATGTCGATTTTTCCACCTAGACAGTATGCACGCTCTGTCATTATAGCTAGCCCATAATGATGAGGTTTATTTTCATCAAATGTAAACCCCTTACCATCATCATCTATAGTCACAATGATATCTCCTGTAGCTTGGTAAAGTAGTGCAATATTAACTTTTTTAGCTCCTGAGTGACGGACAATATTTGATAATGCTTCGCGAACGACGTGTAAAAGATGAAATTCCTCATTCACACTCAATTTGCATTCTTGAAGCCGATTATCGATCGTAATATTTAAACTAGACCGCTGGGAAAACTCTTCAATTGCTTCCTCAAGCACATAATCAAGTCCGCGCACATCCATCCGGACTCTGAATGTTGTTAATAACTCACGCAGTTCGCGATAAGCATTATCTAAGCCCACTCGCATATCATTAACAATTTCATCGGCACCTGATTTAACCACTTGATCTCCAAAAACAGATTGTAATCGTGCAAGTTGAAACTTCATATAAGAAAGCGACTGTGCCAAAGAATCGTGAAGTTCTCTTGCAATAACGGCTCTTTCTTCAAGCAGCGCCACTCGTCTGCTTTCTTGCTCTCTAGCTTGATATCCAATAGAATTGGCTATCATTTGAGCAGTCACTTCAAAAAGCTGCCATTCGGATTCATCAAAATAACGATCTGCTTCTGTTTCTAACAACAATATTCCAAGCCATCCGCTAGGGCTTAACAATGGTAGCATCGCACATTGCACACTCTGTGCTTTCATCAGCTTGGTGGAGTGACTTGTCGAATTAGTTGTTTCAGTTTCATTAAACATGTCTTCCTCAAAAGAAAGTGGCCATACATTTGAAAATAAAGCCCGTTGTGCAGTTATACGAGAACCATTTTCACTAAAAACTAATGCTACATTGCTTACATTTAAAGCTTGCTCAAGGGACGCAAGTGTTTTCTTTATAGTTTGTTCAGTTAATTCAGAACTGCCAATTAATTTAGCTAGCTTGAATAAAAAATCTTGCGAAAGAATCATTTTTCTAACTTTTTCTGTACTATTTTTATTAGCCCATTTTGTTTCAACCTGAATTCCATCAAGCCTTGCAGACATTTTTGCCACATTTTTTTCTAATTCCTCTAGCTCATCATCGTATTCATTTTCTTTTGATATAGAAGACAGTTCTTTTGGGAAGTATGCAATGATTTTCTCAAGCCTATTAATTAAAATATCCCACGAAGTAAGCATTACACTTGCAGCTATACAAAAAACCAAAAACAAGCTGACAAGTTGCAGTAAAGAAACCAAGGCTTGCTTAACAAGCACATCTTTTTCCGCAACTGATAGAAATCTAGCATAAGAAGATATAACTGACTTGCATTTGTCTATTTGGGCGTCTTTGGAGTATCCTAATACTATTGCACTATCAAATTGTTGCTGTGCAATTTTTAAGTGTTCATAAGCATTAGCTAGGCCAGTATCTTTTTGATTTTTAGCCCAATGATAGACTGAATCATCAAGTATGTCTTTATGGGAAAAACCATCGCTTTTAGGATTCGAACCGTTTTCTAATAGATATAGATTAAGCTTCCAGTCGGTTTGCTCTTGATATGCACGATGAATAATTGAAAGATAGTTGGGGATATAATTAAGCAGGAAAAGAGAGCCTGTCTGCATCAGTAAAACTGACAGCACCATACAAACGACTAGTGCATGTAGATTTGCGTAAAGCTTATGCTTCTTAACAAATTCTCGTATTTTTTTAAGGAATTTAAAAATTTTCTGCATTTTTTCTTTAGTTCTTTTTATACTCTAAATATTGTCATAATTTAGGTCTAACTGAATGAGTATATTCGTTTTTTCAACGTTACTGATTAGCATTATTTTCTTGTTGGTATTTGGCTCATGGTACAACATTCAAGGCCCATTTTTATTACAAATTGTGATGCTTATTTCTACTGCTGTAGCAATATTTTCTGTGGCTATCCTTATTGTTTTACAACCTCTATTTTCCTCAAAGTCTAAAAACACACGTCGCTCTTTACCCCATGACGCTTCATGGGGTAAAGAGTTTTCTGAAGCTATATCATCTCCTGCCGCTATGCTTGAAGGATATGTAGTTAAATTTGTAAACACGCCATTCTTACAAATACTTGGTATGACGGGCATGGCAGATCAAATTATAGGCATGCCACTCTCAAATCTTATGCACCCTGCAGACCATCAAAATTTTGCCGAATTATCGGCGGAAACCTCACTAGGTAAATCCAAAGAGAATCCTACAACTATTCGTTTAATTTGCGCAGATGGTACTATTCTGCCATCAAATGTCAGTCTCTCTAAAATGCGTGAAGACTTTAAAGATAATTCGATATTATTCCAGTTCACTCCCATGTCTGCCATTAACCCTTTAAGTGATGATTTCGAATCGCAATTCAACTACCACTCAATAATAGATAGATTGGAAGAAATTGTTTTTCAACTTAGCGCCAAAGGTGAAATCATCTTTATAAACCCGTCATGGGAAAGTTTACTTGACTACAAAGTCAAACATTGCGTTGGTAAGTTACTTATAGACTTTTGCCACCCTGAAGACAAACCAACTCTCAAGGCCAGACTCGATTCACTTACGCAAGGTAAAAGAACACACTATACATTAGAAACCAGACTACTTTCATCAAGAGGATATCCAAACTGGGTAAGGCTAAGAGCAAAAGCCACATCCACTTCAACTGGAGAAAGAACTGGTGTTATTGGCACTATGACAGATATTCAGCGTAATAAAGAAGTTGATGCTACCCAGCTTGCCAACAAACGCGCTTTAAATTCTCTTTTGAACAATATTCCTGGTATGGTCTATCGTTGTAAAAATGACCGCTCTTGGAAATTTGAATTTGTGAGTGAAGGCTGCATCGATGTCACAGGCTATGCTCCCTTGGAATTAATTGACGATCCAAATCTAACCTGGAACTTAATCATTCATCCAGATGACAGGGCTGATGTCTGGGAATCTGTCAATCATCAAATTAGCGTAGACAAAGAATTTAAGCTCATCTTCCGTATCATTACTAGAAAAGGTGACATTAAACTAGTTCAAGAACATGGCAGAGGAATCTTTTCAAGCACTGGTGAATTGCTAGCACTAGAAGGATTTATTACTGAAATCCCCAAACATCAATATAGCGTTAACAGCTTGAAATCAATTCCATACTAAGTACACGCTTTTATTCAGGCTGAGTTCCCAGCTCTATAGTAGCCCCATCATCAAACTTTGAAAGCCAATCAACTGCTAAGGGATGAAATTTAGTTAAACCTTTATATTCAATTAAATCTGGATGTAATCCTTTCAGTACGCGATGTAAACGTTTAGACCAACGTGGATACGTTGCAATTTCTTTTAAATTGATCAAATAGCAGCGTATAACGAATACGATGCCGTTACTGCGAGGCAGTCTGAACAAGGCTTGCAGCTCAACACGCAAATGTACCAAATCACTCACATTCTCTTTATTCACTTTATTTCTATCACCACCCCAAAACGGGTAATTTTCGGGTGAAGTGTCTAAACGTGGGTTAATTGTCATGGTCCAATTCAACCTTCTTACTGGGCTACCAAGTTGCAGATTCATTAGGTATTTTAAAGCGCGATCCATGACGCCTAATTCGGTAACACGTGGAACTGGACCGTGCCATTCTTTCCATGACATGCCAATATTAAAAGCAAGAGACCAATCTGCTTGACTAGTAATAAAACCGGCATCGGCATACAAGGTTTCATCTCGCTGATCGAGCAAAACAAAATCACCCTGCACTTGCCGCCCCATATACTCAAACGGATCCATTGGTAAAGTAGAACAATCGCCGAAAACAAAGCTGTCTTTTATCCCTAAAGGTTTATTTTCCCAATTCCAATTTAAACCATTTTTTTTTAAAGTAAAATGATCAGGGTAATCTTGTGCATGCGATTCCATAGTAAGTTCTAAAAAATCCCATTGCGCATCCATCATATGTGGCAAAGACTCATAGCGACCAGGGTCTTGCTCCAGTGTAATGCCTTTGTCGATGCATTCTGCAACATAATGTTCATCTACATCAAATGCGAACTCGTTTACAGACCCCTGCTTACCCTTGCCATGAGGCTCGATATTAACTGAGTACATGTATTGGTCTTCTGCAAAGGGAAAAGGGAACCGTTTAATTCCAGACGGTGAATTACTATAACGGTAGTCATCTCGGAAAGTTTCTTGCTTAAATACTAATGTCATATGTTTACCTTAAACTTAATTAAATATCTAACAACAAACGTTCACATTTTGCACGTGAAACGCAAGGCATAATTTTTTTACCTGAAGCCTTTTCTGCATCTGTCAAAAAATGATCATTGTGTAATAAAGCCCCGTCTGTTTCAAGTATCTGCAGTTCACATCGGCCACATGCGCCACCGCGGCAAAGAAAGTCTGCTTCTACGCCAGCGGCTTCTATAGCCTCTAACATGCTCATCTCCGCAGGTACTAAAATCTCTTTTTTTGAGCGTGCTAATTGTATTTTAAAAGGCTCACCAATAGGCGGTGCTAAAAACTGCTCACTATGTATATGGTTTTCTGGCCAGCCAAAATTCCTAGCTACCTCAAATACAGAAACCACCATTGGGTTTGGTCCACAGACGTAGAGATGCGTTCCCAGCGGTTGATTACCCATCAGGACTGACAAATCTAGTCGCTCTCCAAGACTGTCTACATAACAATGTAGTTTATTGCCACAAGTTTTTTTGAGTCGCTCAGCAAAAGCGCCATGTTCTGGAGCGCGAAATGCGTAATGTAATTCATAATCTGCGCCTAGCCTTTCGAGATCGGCTATTTGTGACATGAAAGGCGTAATGCCTATGCCACCAGCAATAAGAATGTGCTTACGTGCTTTTTTTGCAAGTGAAAACAAATTAACTGGGTAGGTAATCTTAAACGGCATTCCAACAGTCACGTTTTCATGCATATACACGGAACCGCCTCTTGACCTTTCTTGTCTTCGCACTGAGATATGATAAGCACTTGTATCCTCAGGTGAACCCATCAAAGAATAAGGGTTACGGTGTATTCTGCCGCCTATATTCAATGAAATGACGACATGACTACCACCAGAGAATGCGGGGAAAACTGTCCCGTCCTCTTTCACAAAAGTAAAGTGTTTAACTAGTGGTGTCACCTGTTCAATTGCAGAAACTTTTACATCTATCGTACTCATGGATATATTTCTTCAATCTCTGGCAATATTCCAGGTGATTCAGCATCCACCATCAGCCCCATATAAGCGCCTAGACGACGTGAAAAGTGATCTCTTACAAACAACATGCGCTCACACCCACAGCATTTACCTATATTTGTAGTGATATCATGAGTGGTGGCCTTGCAATGGACACAATAAACTGATCGCGCAAGCGTGCCCGTCAACTCTTTCATAATATCCGTATCTTCGATACCAAATTTTTTTGCACACTCAGATGCAGCCCAGATAAAACCTTCTGACCCAGCCACATACAAACGCATCCCCATGCTCATATTTGGCAATATATTATTGAGCGTAAGCAACACGTCTTCTTCTGAATTAAGTATTTGCAGCCCTTCAGGCACGACTTTCTTAAGTGTTTTGGCATAATCTTTTGAGTTGAGATTACAGGCGTATAGGACTGTAATAGGTTGCTTTGGGTGCATTAATTGAAATATTTTGAGTACAGCCATACCGCCATCACCCTGCGCCACTAAAAGATGCGATGTCGCTTTATCATGCCACACTAATGAAGTGTAAACAGGTTTACTTCTGATCCAATAACCACGTTCCATAGTTAACTCTTCAGGCTTTCTAGATCAAGTTTTAAATTGAATTTTTCAATTTAGTATTTTATATTTCAAGCACTACCATCAGAGTATACAAATAAAAAAATATCTAAAATTCCCATGAAGTTGTACTACTTAAGTAGTAGTAATAGAACAATTACAAAACAGCCGCGTCGATTAAACAAAATCTAGAATAATCGCGTACAACTTTTAATTTGATTGACTCAATTTTTATGTGGCAAGTTGATTATTTAGCTCTTCCTCAATATCAAAAATATCAGCAACAATGCCATACTTAGCGATTGTAAAGATAGAGGCTCCTGGATCAGTATTCACTGCAACAATGGTAGGTACATGCTTCATTCCCGCCATGTGCTGAATAGAACCAGAAACACCCATAGCGACATAGAGCTTGCATGCCCCAACTGTTTTACCTGATTGACCTACTTGCCTAGATTTTGGCAGCCAGCCTGCATCGGCTATGGGACGCGAGCAACACAAAGTTGCGCCTGCCGTTTCAGCTAGTTCACGGAACTGCTCAACATTGGTTTCTTCGCCAATGCCACGGCCTATCGACATGATGAACTCGACAGTTGTAATATCAATATCATTTCCGCCCCCAAGTTCGATGTATTCTTTATTTTGGCTACGTGATTGCACGGCTGGCAAATCAAAATTAGTCACTACTGGACTAGCCTTGCCCTCTAATGGCTTAAATGCACCAGCACGAATAGTCATTACTACGCAACTTTTACCTGGGAAGTCTATTTCTACGTTGACTTTTTGATTATATCCACCACGTGTAGCGACTAAGTCATCGCCTTGATACTCTGCGATAAAAACATCAGTAGCAAACCCGCAACTCAGCTTGCTTGCAAGCGTTGCAGCATAGCCCAGCGAATCGACTGAATGTGGCAATAATACGACTGTAGGGTTTTTTGATTCGATTAAAGCTGAAAGTGTTGCCTCAAAAATGTCTGGATTAAAATCAGCCACGGAAGACTTAACCACCATAACCTCATCCACTCCATTCACCGACAATGCAGTGACATAACTCTCGGCATGGCTACCAATCACCGCAACTTGTACTTTGTCATCGGCTGATTTTTTAAGACCCTGTGCCGCCGAAATTAGCTCAAAAGTTACTGGGCGCAACTCATTTTGGCGATGCTCTGCGATAACTAAAATGGTGCTCATTTTTATGCTCCCTTAAATTCATTAATAATTTGAATCAGCTTAGCCACTTGCTCAACAATAGTACCTTCTATCATCTGCGCCCGACTTTTGGCAGGTATATACATGCGGCGCACACGTGACATTGAACTACCTGCACCTACATCTGCAGGTGATAAACCAATATCTGCCAATGATATTTCTTCAATTGGTTTGGCAGCAGCTTGTTTAATGCCGCGCAAAGATGCATAGCGTGGTTTGTTTATACCTAGCTGAATGGTTAGTACTGCCGGACAATTAATTTCAACTTCTTGCAACATGCCACCCTCTAGCTCGCGACGTATTACTGCACTACTGCTACCTGGCTTATATTGCAAATCAGCTACTACTGCTGCATGTGGCCAGTCGAGATAGGCCGCTGTAGAAATACCGGTGGAGGAATAGGCTTGGTCTGAAGATTGCACACCTGCAAATACCATATCAGGCACTTCTTTCTTTGCAACCGCAGCTAGAATGCGGCCAATTACGATTGAATCAGAACCTTCTATCGTCTCATCCCAAACTCTTATTGCCCTGTCAGCTCCTTTGGCTAAGCATTTCCGCAGGCTTTCATCTACGCGAACTGGTCCTACTGAAACTACAACCACTTCAATTTCAGTGTCGCTTGATTCCTTAATTTTCATTGCTTCTTCAAGTGAAAAATCATCCCATTCATTTAAGTCATACAACAAAAAATCTTCTTCTACATCTTTCTTATCAACACGCATCTCAAAATCTTCATCTAATGATGCCACCTGTTTTACAGCTACTAATATTTTCATATTTCTCTCTCCTAGTTCTTTCAATCTTGGTTATAGTTTCAGCATTTTTTCTTTTATATAGATTTCTACTTGTTAATATTCATACCCAAGTTTTAGTCGACTTTTCTAATCCAGCAAACCAACTGTATGCAGCAAATCTAACATTAAAATCAGGATCCTCACAAAGTTGCAATTTATCATCAGCATTTAGCATTGGATTATCAACTAGCATCAATCTATGTAAGTAATAAGGATCTTCCAATAACGGCATCAAAGTAGTCCGTCTTGCATTACGATTTAGTATCACTCCTCGTCTTATATCTGATTCTGAGGATAGAGCTAGTTCTTGTAAAATGCTTTGCGGCGTATGCCTATTGTTAGCCACCCCACTTAGTACATCAATATTTGACTCTTTCGCTAAGTCAACCAATAAACGCATGGGTGACTTATTTTGGTAAGCCACGGCTGAGCGCACCCATGCATTATTGTCTTTTGCAAGAGCCTCAAGCAAAACTACTGGGCAGCGCGGATTACTTGCAACCGCTCTTCTTACCTCATGACACGTATCATATGAGAGAACTTTCAATACCCTAAGTGGTGTTATCTTATTTCTAGCAATCCATAAGCGCACCCAGCTATCCTCATCATTCATCAAGCGCTCTATATCTGCCACTTGTAAATCGCATCGTTTCGCTAACCTACGCCTTACTTCAAAGCTTGAGTCATCCATTAACTTCTTAATTAATGATTGTGGTGTCAGCTCATTTGAGGCTACTCCACACCGTACTGCGGTATCTTTATTTTCAGCTAAATTAGCCAACACATCTAATTTCACACATTTACATACCAACTTGCGCTGCACAAATACATCACTATCACTTTCTGCCAGAGACAATAATAACACTGGACAATTTGCATGCGCTATCACTGCAGCTTGCGTATATGCATCTCCTCTATCGTAAATTACCTTTAGCGCCTCTGCAGACGCCGATGGATTAGATGCTACACTCTTGTCAAAAACCTTATACTTTTCATCTTGTGGTGAATAACTTAGCAACTCCATTAACAGTTGCCCATTTGCTGATGGGTTTTGGCTAATAGCCCTTAGTATTTCTAACCCTTCATTAACATGGATAATAATTGCTAATAAATTTGTTAATGTATGTTGATGCTTTGCAATGTGTGTCGTTAAATTTACACCTTTACTACTACCCTTAAAGCTTTTGACATAGAGCTTAGTTAAAGCTTCACTTGGTGTTTTAGGGTTCTTACATAAACGAAGCATAACAAAAGAATCATCACTATCAGATAACATCTGTAAAACTTCTGTGGGTGTATGCGCCCAGCTAGCTAAACGCAATAACTCCCTACGTTTGCTGAATACCATATTTTCCAAAAGCTTGCGTCGTCTTCCATCCGAAATACCATAAACTGCAGCAGTGTTGTACACATCTCCACTACTGATTGCCTTGTCTACCAAGGTGTATGCAGTCTTTTTAACTCTCAAATCAACTCGCCAAATGAGGTTCTAGTGATAGAACATCTGCAAACACTTCCTTTTCTGGAAAGTCATATTCCATGCACTCATCAATCAGCTCTATCAACTCACGCACAATAAATTTACCTTCATAGCCCGAGGTTTTTAGGGCATCTTCAAACATAGTCAAATCTTTGGGGCAAGAGACTACAAACACTTCTAAACCTTCTATAATCGCAGCTTCTTTCATGCGATTTTGGGAAGGTTTTTCAGTGCCAACTGGGTCAGGAATCCAGATACGGCCGCCACCAGCACCGCAACAAAATGAGTTGTCTTTGGTACGTCCCATTTCAATCAACTCACAACCCAGCATTTTAAGAATATCGCGAGGTGCATCGTAACCTTTATTGAATCGACCCAAATGACAAGGGTCGTGAAAAGTTACCTTGTAATTTAGCTTTTTAGCCAACTGCAATCTGCCATCCTCAATTAGTTTTTTAACTACTGTGCTGTAATGTTGTATTTCGTAAGTTCCACCAAAGTCTGGATATTCATTGCGTATTGTGTTGTATGAATGCGGATCTGTTGTGACAATAGATTTAAATTCGCAGTCATCCAAAGATTGAATATTGGCCGTCGCTAGGTATTCATACAAACCCTCTTCACCCACGCGCCGTATATCGTTGCCAGCGTTTAATTCGCCCTCAAACAGCAAACCAAAGTCAACGCCTGCTTTTTGCATTATTCGCGCAAAGCCTTGCGTTACCTTCTGATTACGCGGGTCAAATGAAGCGTAATCTCCTACAAACCACAGGTAATCAACAGCTTCTATACGCGCATCTTTAATTTCAAATGGTAACGCTTTTACCCATGATGCCCGTTTGCGTTTAGATTCACCGAACGAATTACCCGTTTTATGAATGGTTTGCAGGGTTTTTTCTAATAGCGGATCCATCTCGCCTGCTTCAACCAAGTTGCGACGCATTTGTACAATAAGCGGCACATGCTCGATAGCCACTGGGCAAATTTCCACACAGGCCAAGCAAGTGCGGCACGACCATAATGTTTCCATAAACACTTGACCAATATCTTTGCCGTGAATATCCAGCTCAGCTTCTTTTGGCAGCTCCTTCGCGTTCAAAGTATGATTCGCAAATTCACGCAGAGACAAAATCACATCACGCGGCGACAAAGGCGCACCGACCGCATTAGCGGGACATGCCTCTTGGCAACGGCCGCACTTGGTACAGGCATCGAGATGTAATAGATTTTTCCAAGTTAAATCAGTGATGGTTTTGTAACCAGCTACTTTTTGCTCGTCAGGCACTCGTGGCAGGCGCCTGCCAGCTAGAGGGTCTTTAAACATTAACGAAGCAGCGGCAGTGAAAATATGCTTAATTTTTGTATATGGGATAAACGCAATGAATGTGAGCGATAATAAGCCATGAAACCACCACAGCCCTGAGCGCAGAGCGCCAGCACCCTCAGGTGTGACGCCTATAGTTTGCATAATATTTGCTATCAAAGCGCCTACTGGCGACCACATCCGATAATCCCAGACACTAGGCCTTCCACTCAACCACACTAGACGGGTGGCTTCGAGAATAAAACCAGTAACACCGATTAAAATGAACGACCACAAAAAAGCCCAGTCTTCAAGTCGATATTCGCTTCTATCAAAATCAGCATCGCCAAGTTGCCTATCCACTCTTTTGTAATCGAGCTTGGGTAGGTGCAACCATTTGCGACGGTACATCATGTAAATTAAGCCGCCAATTAGACCTAAGCCTGCTAAATCTAATACTAGGGAAAACCACAGATAAAAATTACCGTACCAAAAACGTACGCCGATTAACGGCTCGATAATGTCATACTCTAAAGTAATAATAGAAGTGCCTATGAACAACAGCACAAAACCTAAAAAAATTAAACCATGTGCACGACCTGCACTTTTATCGCGGCGTACCAAGGTGCGATGGGTTACCATAGTTTTAACCATATCGATAAATCGATGCAACAGCTCACCCCAAGAGCCATCTGGCTTGCCACGACGATACTTACGAATCTGAACATAACAACCATATATAAAAACAGCTATCGCAGCATAACCAAATGCATAGAATAGATGTATTGCTTGTGGATGAAAATTCTCAAACAATATCCTAGTAACTTCTTTTGGATTATTCATTTATGATCACTTTTTAAGTGTTGAAAATGGTCACCACTCTGATTAGTGGCGACCATATTCAGCGTAACTAGACTTTGTACTCAATCTTGAAGGTGCCACCAGGCATATGAGGAGTGCCCCAAACAGCAACCTCTCGTTTGTAAGGTAAAGCAATTTGCGGATTTACTTCTTCAATCTCACGTGCCACACGATGCCCTGCAAAGGTTGCATCAGCAATTAATCGTGGAGCCTCAGCATCACCTACTAAGTAAATACCCTTAATATCGTTTTTAGCCCATTCTGATTCGCGTGCTTTCAACTCTTTCCATAGTGCATCTTCAGAATGTCGCCCAGTTACTAGAATCAATGAATCAAACTCTAACCAGCGATGCGTATTGTTTGCATCGCGAGGAGAAACGCCAGGGCCACGATAGCTACGTTTTGAGCCATCACCCCAAATATTGTAGATTTCAAGACGGCCTTTCTCAATTTTAGAGCAGAAATGATCGCCAAGTTCTTCCACATTTAGCTCATGCAAACGACGCATCATGTTAGGGTACTCAAGTGTAAAGTGCATGTAGTTCGCTAAATGCACACCAGAAACCACAGTGACTTCATGACCTTCTAAAGCCATTTTTTCAGCTAAACTAGGTGCCATAAAATAGGTATCGGCATTCAGAATCACCACGCGTTTACCAATTTTCTTCTTGCCAGCAAACACTTGCTCTGGCGTGAGTTGATCAAGGCGTGAAGCATCCGCCCCCGGAATCGCTTCATGTGTCAAGCAGTTGTTGCCATCCGTATTCCATGTTGAGCCTGTTGCAATAATGACCTTATCGGCACCGTATTCCAACACTTGGTCTGCTGTCATGGCTTTTTGCCCTAATGCAATCTGACTTTCTTTGTTCTTTTTCACTAGTTTATTAATCTGAGTTTCGCGATAGTCACGGTGGTAGCTCCACTCACCTAATCCAGGCAATGTTGATACGGTATTTAAATGACCGCCAATTTTTTCTGCTGAATCATACAAGTGAACGGTGTAGCCACTCTCCATTAATACACGTGCCGCTTCAGAACCTGAGGGGCCAGCACCAACTATCAGTACAGAGTACTTAGATTTTGTTTGAGGGAATTTCTCAGGATGCCAGCCACGACGATACTCTTCACCTGCAGTTGCATTTTGCGTACAAATCATTGGTGGGCCACCAATTTCCCAGCGAGAAATACACACATTACAACCAATGCATACTCGTATATCGTCATATCGACCTTGCTCAATTTTCATTGGTAAGAATGGATCAGAAATTGAGGGGCGCGCGCAACCAATAATATCGGCATAGCCTTTCGTTACAATTTCAGTCATTTTTTCTGGGTCAACAAACCTACCTACACCCAATACTGGCTTTTTTGAAACCTGTTTTACAAATTTAGTCCAAGGCACTTGATGACCTTGTTGATTAAAGCGCGATGGTCCAGCATCTTCACCCCATTCAGCAATATCGCCAATATCCACATCCCATAAATCAACCAATGGATCTGCCAGCTCAACAAACTTGATACCATCCACTTCAACTTCAATTTGACTTGGCCCATAGATAGTGTCAACAGCGAAACGCGTTGCAATTGCGCATTCCGAACCCACTGCATGCTTCACTTTTTCCAGTGTTTCTAACCAAAAACGCGCGCGGTTCTCTAGCGAGCCACCATATTTGTCAGTACGCTTGTTATAGTAAGGATTGAGAAACTGCAGAGGTAAATAAGAGTGCGCGCCATATACATACACAATATCGAACCCGGCATCGCGTGAGCGTTTAGCAGCGTCTACATAATATTGTTGTACCTGAGCAATATCATTTAAATCCATCTCTTTACAATAAGTCAGCGTTTCAAATTCTGATGCATATTGGCTTGGGCCACGTGGCGTAGCTCGTGATTCCATATTTGGTGCATGTGCACCACCATACCAAAGCTCAACGCCAGCTAAAGCGCCGTATTTGTGCACCTCATCAGTCATCGCTTTAAGGTTACGCACATCGCCTTCATCCCAAATGCGAGCAGATAAACGATGGGTGTCATCTGATTCTGGGCTAATGGAACAATATTCTGTATTCATCGCCGCCCAGCCACCCTCGGCCTTCATAGAACGATGAGCAGCCTGGAAACCAGGCTTATCAGAACCTGCACCAATGCAATGTGGCACTTGGTAAAAACGGTTGCGTAAGGTTTTTGGGCCTATTTGAATGGGTTCAAATAGAATGTCATGTTTTGGATCGCGTGCCATATTACTCTCCGCTCGTTATTTTGAAATTTGTATATAACTTATTTTCGCTGTGTAACCGAAGATAAACAATAATCCTCATGGGTTACTACTTAGGTGTTAGCTATTTAATGTAAAATAATATTTAGCATTATATTAGCAATAAAAATGGGCAAGGTATTCAATCCTTGCCCATCAATTAATTAGCAGCAGTATTTAAAGCTTTACAAACTGTGCATGAACCAAACCAGCACCACGCCTGCGACTAAAGCTAAATAAGGCAACACGCCAGCTTTCTTAAACGTGCCCGAGTCATCGCCAGAAATATACAAGTCTTCAAGCATTTGTTTAGGGAAGCTACCCTTATCTTGAACATAATGGCGATAAATAAATACTGGGATAATCAATGATGCAAATACCAGCCCAGTTTTTAACGTACCTGCACCCCAAATGTCTGCACCCATCCCCATAATGCCTAAGTTGACAAATCCAAGGATGCCACCCAAAGCTAATATAATGGTTGGTGCTTTATATGGACGTTCCCAATTTGCACGATCCATACGGTGTATCCAACCAGAATTCAAGTTAAGGAAGTTGAAAATAATATAACCAATATTTGAAGCTGCAAGCACGAACACATAGTCTGACATCAGCAGCAAAATCAAGTTAAAGCAGAGATCTGTCCACATAGCCCTTGTAGGCGCGCCATGACTATTGACATGAGATAAGTATCTTGGCAACCAACCATCAACTGATGCCTGATATAGCGTACGTGATGAACCTGCCATTGAAGTCATAATGGATAGTAACAATGCAAGCACCATCATAATCACCATCAAATTACCAATAAAAGCACCGCCCCCGATAATTTTTGAAAAAGCTGCTGCCACACCCATCCCGCTATAAATTGAAGGCTCTAACATACCATCATATAAGGCTGGAGTAGTAACTGTGCCAGCAGCATCCACTACTGCTGGCGTTACCATATGGCCTAAACCTAAATGTCCTTGAAAGGCAATAGGTACTAGTGTAAACACCGCAATACAAAGTAAGCCAGAATAAAAAATAGCCTTGAATGTATCCGTTTTAGGATTTTTGAACTCACGAGTGTAGCAGACCGCTGTTTCAAAACCGTAGGTGGACCAAGCTGCAATAAAGAGGCCGCCTGCCATCAACTTCCAAGCATCTAAATTCCATACGCCATCAATCACATTGCCTGCTGCATCGTGAGCAAGTGGTGCAAGTGGGAAATAATTAACGGCTGGTGCATCACCAGTTAATAATGGCACTATACCTATCAGCATTAGTGGCACTAATGCAACTATACCCAGAATCATTGTCACCTTAGCCGAGCGCAAAATACCGCCATGCTGAACTGCGAACACAGATAGTAAAAGAGCGGCTCCCAAAACAAATGTAGCATTAATACGAAATACCAAACCGTCTTTTAGACTTCCTAGATCCATTAACGTAATCTGCCAGGTATTGATAGCTGCATCTGGCGCAAATAATGCGCTCAGCAAATAACCGGCAGCCAACCCCGACCCAATGGCTAGTACGGGTGACCAAGCGAACCAGTTACACCATACCGAAACGGGGGCTACAAACTTACTATACTTTACCCATGCAACAGCGCCGTAAATTGATGCGCCACCAGACTTATGTGGAAATAAACCCGCAATTTCAGCATAAGTAAACGCTTGTATAAAGCCAAACGCAATAGAAATGGCCCAAATCATCCAAGCTGGCTTTCCTACAGTTGCCGCAATAGCACCAATTGAAAACAAAACAAGGGCAGGTACTCCACTTGCTACCCAGAATGCTCCTTGCCAACCAATCTTTCTTTGCAGCGTTTCAGTTGCTTGCCCAGCTTGAGAAGCTGATATAGTGTTTGCACTCAATTTAAGTCCCCTTAATTTTAAAAATTTCTAACCTTACTTAGTTGTTACCTTAAGCATGGCTCAATTACATAAATATTTAAATATCCTTATTAGTAACCAAGTTTAATATGTGAAGCAATACTATTTAACGCACTTTCCACAACGGTTATAATTTGATGACAATCACTAATTAAACACAATTCTCACAATAGATTACTACTTAAGGGGTAGTTAACAGTTTTAGTGCAGTTACAAAAACTAGGTACTTCTTTTAGATTACAACTTCAAGATAATTTTGAATGAGCGGCGTATCATTTAAGCTACTCTGATGTATCCTGAGTATGGACAAAACTAGCAATATATCGTCGATATTTGAGCGGAGACCATCAATAACAATGCATCAACCCTTAAACTCTAACATCCCACACCAATCTTTATATGATTTAATTGGTGGAAAAGACGACATTTTAAAATTGGTCAAACTATTCTATGACACCTTTGAAACTAACCCTGAAGGACATAAACTTCATCTACTCCACTAAGAGAAAAAGATAGCTAAGTTGCACCAACAAACTCTACAACTTCCAATCCAAAACCCGACATACTTGGTATCTTGCGTGACTCACCCATAAGGCGCATTTTTTCCACTCCCAAATCTCTTAATATTTGTGCACCAATGCCATAATATTTAAGCGTATGCCTATTACTCACTGGCAGATCTGCTGATTTAATCGACTGAATAAGATCTTCACCTGTTTCATCACGTCTGAGCATCACAATGACACCAGCTTCTGCCTGGCCTATTATTTGCATAGCTTGCGGTAAGCTCCAGCTGTGGCTTTTACTAGTAGTATCAAGCAAATCAAAAACAGATAGTGGCTCATGCACACGAACTAGCACACCTTTATTTGGAACAACTTCACCTTTTACTAATGCTAAATGAGTTTCCTTGGAAATTGAATCATAAAAAACGATCAAATTAAATTGACCAAAAGCGGTTTCAATCACTCTCTCAGCAACACGAGCTACTAGGCGCTCTGTTTGGTTTCGATATTTAATCAAATCGGCAATAGTGCCAACTTTAAGATCGTGTTTTGTAGCAAATGCCAACAAATCAGGTAAGCGCGCCATTTCACCATTATCTTTGAGAATTTCGCAAATAACCGCTGCTGGCTCAAGACCAGCCAGCGTAGCAATGTCGCAACCTGCCTCGGTATGTCCAGCCCTTACCAGCACACCACCTTTTTGCGCAATTAGCGGAAACACATGTCCAGGGCTGACAATATCCATAGGACGGGCATTAGCACCAGCTGCTGCCTGAATAGTATGCGCCCTGTCTGTCGCTGAAATACCTTTAGCAATGCCTTTCGCAGCATCAATTGATACTGTGAAATTAGTACCCATTTTAGTACCATTATTCGTCACCATAGGCACTAGATTGAGCTGTTTCCCACGCTCTTCAGTAAGGGTCAAGCAAATTAGGCCTCGCCCATATTTGGCCATAAAGTTGATGTCTGACGGTGTGGCGAATTGTGCTGCCATAACTAAATCACCTTCATTTTCGCGGTCTTCGTCATCTAGCAGCACCACCATACGGCCCTGCTTTAAGTCCTCTATTATCTCTACAATCGGACTAATCGACACTGAGTTACTTAATAATAATCCCGTTGTAGGAATTGATTGGGACTGTTCCAAAAATTTTAAACTGATAATATTATTCATGGTTTATTCACTAGAAATGCAGGCATAAGCTGAATGGTTATGGATCGATTCAAAATTTTCACATTCGACAATGTATGACTCAATCCGGGGCTCATTATTAAACGGGGTTGCGATATCTCGCACCATATCTTCTACAAACTTTGGGTTATCGTATGCATGCTCAGTAACGTATTTTTCATCTGGTCGTTTTAGCAATCCATAGAGCTCGGATGAAGCTTGTTTTTCTACCATCACAATGATGTCCTCTATCCACATGAACTCACTAAGCTTCGTAGTAACTGTAACGTGAGAGCGCTGATTATGCGCGCCATAAGCAGAAATCCTCTTAGAACATGGGCAAAGACTGGTAACTGGAATTAGCAATTTAACTTTAACATCAGGATGGCCATTTTTTATTTCGCCAATAAAGGTGACTTCATAATCTAGTAGACTTTTAACACCTGAAACTGGCGCGGATTTATTAATGAAATATGGAAAAGTCATCTCAATATGACCAGAACGCGCTTCTAGCCGATTTGCCATTTCATTTAAAATCAATTGAAAATTCTCAACTGTGATTTCACGCTCATTAGCATTTAGAATCTCTACAAATCGGGACATATGCGTACCTTTAAATTGGTGCGGCAAATGCACATACATATTAAATATAGCGACAGTATGCTGAACACCGCCCGTTTTTTCTTTGACCTTTATGGGATGACGTATTGCCCTGATGCCCACCTTATCTATAGAAAGCTGACGAATGTCGGCCGAGTTCTGCACATCTTCATTCGAAAAGTCTATTGGTAAATTCACATTTATAAACCTACTTAAAATTACTCTACAAAAAATGGGGAGGATAATTGAATCAGCAAAGCATAATCAATTACCCTCCCATTCAAATATTTCAAGTAATACAAAGGGAGATTGGAGATTAAGTATGATTTCAGGTTAGTCGATAAAACCACACTAAGTAAGATAATGCCATTTCTAATCTGCTCTAACAATTCTCTTTAAGTGTTACTCCAAAAGGGGTAAATGACAGCCATCCAATGATTGTGCTCTTTAATAGCATCTAATTCGCAGCACTTAAAATTTCACTAAACACTAAATAATGTACTTATATTTTCGCCATTTATAATTCTTAATATTACAGTGGAACACGCTGCCCACAGAAAAAGCCAACTGCGTAATCAGCTGTTTCAAACGTAATGCGGCTACCTGACGGAAAATATAATACATCTCCAACGGTCGCGGTCACTTTTTGGCCTGTTTCATCTGAAATAATAAACGTACCATCTACAACGCATTTCATTTCTTCATAATCATAGTCATACACGAGTTTGTTGCCTTTTTCTAACCGAAAAAAGCCAGCACAGATTCTTTTATCTACATCGGCAGAAATGAATGTATCACCCAACCAAGCGGCTACGCCAGGTACATTCATTGAAGGCTGTTGATCTTTAATAGCTTGCTTCTTATATTTAAACGCTTTTGTTGTCATTGCATTTTTCCTTAAAGTGAATTTGAAAGAAGTCATTAAACCTCGATACCGTAATTTTCACAATTACACCTAAGGTGTACTCTTTAAGAAGGATATATTATGGGCTTCACTCACTTCAGTAGAAATATCAATGTGCTGAAATTATTATTTTTTTAAGACTCAAATCTAGTTACCATCACTTCAACTCCATGCACAGCACTACTCTCGCCCATATCTGTTTTTATGCCAGGATTTAATACATTGATATTAATGCCCTGAGACTCTTCTTTTGGCCAGCGTCCTTTAGATACAAGTACTACGCCACGTTGAAGCGTGTTAACAGTTGTTACGACTAATTTTAGATGTCCTGTAGCATTTGACACTAATGCGTCGTCTCCCATCTTCAAGGAGCGTTCTTCGGCATCTTCTGGATGCATCAATATTGTTGCCTCTGCAGCATGACTTTGAATCTTAGAAACGTTACCAAAGCTACTATTCAGTGCCCATGATGTAGCTGGAGACAATAACCGCAAATAGCCATCTTTTGGTTTTTGATCAGTCACCGGCAATGGAATTCGCGAGTAACCATCAGCTTCCGCGGCGCTTGATGCAAGCTCGATTTTGCCTGAAGGGGTAGCAAACACCAGATCTCCAAACTGGATTCGAGGTTCTTTTGGCACAGGCATCGTGCCTTTAGCTGCAAGTGAGCTAAAATTCTCACCTAAATCTGTTTTTTGCATCAGCTTATCAAGAATCACATCGTCGGGCTCATACAACTCTGGCTCAGAGTATCCCATTGCATGTGCAAGACGCCTAAATATCTCTTGATTAGGCAATGACTGACCTATTGGTTCAGTCGCTTTTACTTGTGCCGAAAGCGTTAAATGAAAATAGCCCGCAATCAAATCATCAAATTCTAGAAAGCTGGCTGCTGGCAATATAAAGTCAGCATAATCGGTTGTGTCTGTTGAAAACAAATCTAATACCACTGTAAAAAGGTCTTCACGCGCCAACGCTTTTCTTAAACGAGTTTGTTCAGGATTTGATGCTGCAATATTGATATTCCAAGCAAACAAAGCGCGGCTCTTATTGGTATCTTCAAGATAGGCTGCAAGATCCATATGACTTATTTTTGGTATTGTGCCAGTAGATAAATGCGGTGCGGCCAAATAGGTGTCATCAATATTACGCTGCGACAAATCCCAATTCAAATAAAGAAATCCCGCGCCAAGTTTAGCTAAATTCCCAGTGAGCGCTGGCAACAATGCACACGCTCGCATGACATTTCCACCATTGGGTTGGCGCTGCAATGCTTGCCCTAGCCATAGCAATGAAGGTCCTTTCGCATAAATTAAAGCAGCCTCTTCAATCAACGCAGCTGGCACGCCCGTCATTGCTTCACCCCAAGCAGGTGTGCAATCTGCTAGAACTGGCTCAATCTCTTCCCAACCTAGTGTATTAACCTTTACAAAATCGTACGCGATTAAGCGCGCGCGATGAATAATATTTAACATGGTATAAGCTAGCGCTGCATCGCTACCAGGAAATAGCTGCAAGTGAATATCCGCGGCCTCTGCAGTCTCGGTACGAACTGGATCTATAACAATTATTTTAGCTTTTGCTTCGCCAAGCCAATGTTGATTAACATGAGGGCCTGATGCCGAAGGATTGCCTCCCCAAACAAATATACATTTCGCCGAATCAACCATGCGCGGGTCAAACCCATGCAAAGAGTTACCATATACATAATTAAGTGCAACATGGCCAGCCATATTGCAGATAGTGTCAGGATTAACTTCGGTCGCCCCAAGTTTGTTAAAAAATCGCATTGGAAACAGAAATGCTAATAAGGAAATAGTGCCTGTGTAGTGCGCATTCAATATGGCTTGTGGTCCATTTGTACTAATTATGCTTTTAAGCCTGGTGGCAATTTCTTTACATGCCACATGCCAAGAAACAGGTTCAAATTTACCCTCGCCTTTAGCACCAACCCTTCGCAAAGGCTGTGTTAATCGGGCTTTAGGGCTAATCCACTCATGGTTATAGGCAATTGAGCATTTCTTGCAAAGCTTGCCACGACTTACCTCATGATTAGGATCGCCACGCACTTGAACAATCTCACCATTAGATTTGGTAACAACAATACCGCAGGTATCGTAACAGTCACGAGGGCAAGCAGTTAGTATTGTAATATCGTTAGAGAGATTAGGTTTCATAACTTATCTTTCCCAGCACATTGTCAGAAATTAGTAATAATCGTCCCTGATGCTTTAGGGACATTTAAGCATTAGAATTACGCTTAAAAGGTGCAATCAAATTATTTAATTTTAAAACGTTCCCAACGATATTTGGCCCAATAATAAGCATCCATTACCGACAGCGCATAAATAAAAATACCTCCTGCAAGCTTGCCCACCATAGAGATATGGGGCTGTGCCAAGTTAAACGTAATAAGGCCAAGAATCACCATAAAACAAATCATAACCAAGCCTTTAACTGGAGTGTTGTTGACAACTTGCCCCATGCCAGGCAACAAAATGGCGATTAGTAATACCCATTGTGGGGCGAAGGGCACTTTGATTTTAGGCTTATTCATTGTATATTTTCTAATGTTTGGCGAATTTCAATCGCCTGTTTTATTAAGCTTTCTACAATAGTTTTATCAATCGGCACCTCGCTATAAACCGCGTTTCTCATTATCAAATACTCGCCTCTGTCCGCTTGCTTAGCCATGTAGGTCAGCCTGACTATGTTGGGCATAATCAACAGCTCTTTCATTTTTTCATCTGCAAACAACGCTGGAACATGAACTGCTAATAAGGCTACATCTACAGGTATTTGTTGATATTTAACAATGGCGTGTTGCGGCCAACTGGGCGGAATTGTTAAATTACCATCCCACTGCCAAGAAGGGCTGTAGAACTCGGTATTAGCTGGCCGCATGATTATATCTAGGCTGCCTACAATGGTTTTATTTGCCGAGACTTTAACCAACAGCCATAACGGCGGTAATTTGCGCCAGGCTATTGTATCTTCTACAATATTAAGCGCAATTTTATAACCCGCATAACTGCCCTGCAACACTGGCAGATTAGCCTTATCTTGACTAATCTGCGCTTGCTGCAATAACCCAATACAATCATCAAACACTGTACTTCTGGTTTGAACTTTACGTTTGGCATCACGCTGATATTTGCCAAACATCAGCAAACCCATCGCCGTTACTAAAGCAATCAGTACAATCTGCAAACTAATAGTCCTTTATTAATATCCACGCGGGCGTGGCCAAGGCATGGTGAATTGATCTGCACGCTTAACAAATTGATAGCGACGGAAAATAAACCACAATGAGGCCAAAATATAGAACGCCATAATCGATAACAAAGTGGCACCGTAGCCTAAGAATGTTGCAAAATAAGTTGCACTGCACAACACTAAAAGTGTGATGGCAGGTAAAGGATGGAATGGATGGATATACCCACGATGAATGCTACCTAGCGGCCATTTTTTCCTGAATTTAATCATGTTAAAAGTCATAAAGGTATAACCCAGCAGACCCGACAAGATAGAAAAAGTAATTACTTGATCTAATAAACCCGTAAAAGCAAATGAGATGGCGATTGGCACCAAGAAAATAATGCTGCGATATGGTGTACGATATTGCGGATGAATAGCGCCAAAAAATACTGGCATGTAACGATCGCGTGCGAGTGAAAACCAAGCACGTGAGGCATCGTTAATACAACCATTAGCCGATGCAACAGCCGCAAATAGTGTTGCCACAAACAGCATTAATTGCAACTTGCTGCTGCCTAGTAAAGTTGCCGCATCATACATTGGGGTAACCGCTTGACCTAAGTATTGCCAAGGCATTAAGCCAGAGGCCACAAACCAGGTAATGGTCGCTGCCACCAGCAAAGTCATCATGCCCCCTAATGTGCCAATGGGTATCGCTCTGCCAGCCGAACGTACCTCCTCAGCTGCTTGGCATGTACCTTCTATGCCCAAGTAATACCACATGCCGAATTGCAATGACGCAATCACACCAATCCAGCCGTAAGGCAGGTCAGTTAACAAGGCTTTGTGTTGCAACACCGCGCCCTG
>JANXWL010000191.1 GCA_025351225.1 Methylotenera sp.
AGCGTCACTTCTGCGCCATAATCAAGCGGGGTGAGCATTCGCACCACGCTTAAAATATCATTAATAGAATCTGCACTAAAAAGGCTAGGCGTACCGCCGCCAAAAAACACACTTTTGATTTTGCGCCCATACACACGTGGCACGCTTTGCTCAAGGTCAGCTATCAAAGCCGCCACATAACGCTTTTCTGGAATATCTGAGCGTGATTCATGTGAATTAAAATCACAATACGGACATTTTTTAACGCACCATGGAATATGAATATAAAGTGACAGTGGCGGCGGAGTTTTTAAGCCAGAAAGTGTCGCCTCACCTAAAATTGGCGAGTTTATATTAATTGGTTTAGCAAGCGCATTAAAGCTTGCTCCTGCGCTAATGGGAATAATTTTTTTCAACAAAGTTTTATATCAACAGAGTTTGTAGTTAGTTTTTTTGTTTTGGGTATGGATTCACAAGCGCATCAACTAACTGATGCAAAGCTTCGCGCATTTGCACCTCACTTACTTCCATTAGCAAGCCATCTTCAAATGCATCTTGGATAAGTTGCTGAATTTCTTCAAAGTTTTCATGCATCACTTTGATTTTTTCGGTGCAGGCCACGATTGTTTTGTCGTCGCGTACCCAAGTTGGTAGTGGTTTTTTCATACTAATTAAGATGTTCTATTAGATGCAGCATTTTACGCAATGCTTGGCCGCGATGGCTGAGTTTGTTTTTAAGCTCTGGCGTAAGCTCTGCGGCCGATTTACCTGTAATGTTGTCCATAAATAGTGGGTCGTAGCCAAAGCCGCCTTCGCCACGTGGTTTTTTTAATATTTGGCCTGCCCAAATGCCTTCGGCGATGAGCGGCTGCGGGTCGTCATGTTTGCGCACCAGCACTAAACAGCAATAGTAATGCGCAAAGCGGTTTTCATGTTGTTTTAAGGTTTTTAGTACGTGTGCGTTATTGTTGGCGTCGCTTCTAGGCTCGCCTGCAAAGTAGGCGGAATGCACGCCTGGCGCGCCATCTAGTACCTCTAAACATAAACCAGAATCGTCTGCTAGCGCGGGCAGGCCAGTGGCAAGGCTGGCGTGACGTGCTTTGGCAAGAGCATTTTCTATAAACGTGCAATGCGGCTCAGCGGCTTCTGTGACGTTAAAAGCAGATTGCGGCAACACTTCGATATTCAGTGGGGTTAACAAAGCTTGAATCTCAAGCAATTTACCTTTGTTGCCGCTAGCGATGACAAGTTTTTGAATCATTTATTGAGCTAGTGCTGCTTGTTGTTTTTGAAGTAAATCACTAATTCCACTGGCCGCTAAATCAAGCATCGCGTTCATGGCTTCGCGCGTAAATGGCTCTCCCTCGGCGGTGCCTTGAATCTCCACAAATCCGCCATCTGCAGTCATTACGACATTCATGTCGGTGTCGCAATCAGAGTCTTCAATGTAGTCTAAATCTAGCACGGGCGTGCCTTTGTACACGCCAACAGAAATCGCAGCAACAGCTTGTTTGAGAGGGTTTTCAGCAATTAAATTTTTTGTTAACAGCGTAGAAATGGCATCGTGTAGTGCAACGTAGGCGCCTGTAATACTGGCTGTACGCGTGCCGCCATCGGCTTGAATCACGTCACAATCAATCTGAATGCTTCGCTCGCCTAATTTCTCTAAATCGATAATCGCGCGTAAGCTGCGGCCAATTAAACGTTGAATTTCTTGTGTGCGGCCGCTTTGTTTACCACGTGCCGCTTCTCTATCCATGCGGCTGCCAGTAGAGCGCGGCAACATGCCGTACTCTGCTGTTACCCAGCCTTGGCCTTTACCTTTTAAAAACCCAGGTACTTTTTCTTCTACACTGGCCGTACAAAGCACATGAGTATCTCCAAATTTAACCAGCACCGAACCTTCAGCATGCTTGGTGTAATGGCGGATAATTTCAACTGTGCGTAGCTGGCTGTTGGCGCGCTGGCTGGGGCGAGAATTGGTTGACATGGCGTTTACTTTGCAAGAAAACGCCAATTATAAGCGATGATTAAGTGTAAAGTGGTTTTAAAACACCATAACTTGCTTAAATTTTAGGCTTTTGATGCGTTTTATTTAAGGCGTTTTGAATGGCGTTGATGGTGTTTTCAATATCATCATCCGACAGTTCAAGTGGGTCAGTATCTTCCATATTTTGCTGTGTGACAGGGTTCATAATGGTGGTGGTTTCACCTAATGGCATTAGCTGCGTAGAAACGGCAGTTAAGCTAGAGGAGCGATCGCCCCATTGCAAGCCAATTGCGCTCATGTTATCGCCTTTTTCGTCACTGGCAAATTCAGCACTTTCCATCAGCTCGGTAGTGGCGTCAACAATTGTTATATTGTGGTGCATAATCTCTTTAATTTGTTGATCACTCAGCACCCCCCATACGCCATCGGTGCACAATAAGACGGTATCACCTTCTTGCAGCTCGTGTCTGTCGGCTAAATCAATTTGTGGTGGTGTTTCGCCGCCCAAACAATTATAAATTTTGTTTTTGTAGGGGTGCGTGGCCATTTCCTCTTTAGTAATCATGCCTTTTTTGTATAATGATTGCACGACAGAGTGATCTTCGGTACGAAACAACAAGTGCCCGTTTCTAAAATGGTAAAGCCTTGAATCGCCCACATGTGCGCAATACAAATAACCGCGTTGAATAATCGCAGCAACAATTGTGGTGCGCGGCGACTCTATGAGCTCTTGGTCTTGAGTGACGTTTTCAATCATATCGTGTACTTGTTGAATATGATCAATTAAAAACTTGGCGGGACTACTTAGCGTAGGTATCGCTAAACGCTGAAAGGCATCAGTAAGTGTTTTAACCGCTAACTGCGCTGCAACTTCGCCATTGCGATGCCCACCCATACCATCGGCTAGCACCAGTAGTAGCGCATCTTTGCTGTAAGAATACGCTAGCCTGTCTTGATTATAAGGCCTTGGTCCTTGGCGACTATTTTGAAATATAGTGAATTTCATATCGTTCCAACATTTTTATTGTTATGGCGGTTTGCTTACAATGGTTTATTTAGCACGTCTTTTATTTTTTTAGCCAAGCTTTTTTTTATGACTGGCATTGGCGCAGCACTTTTTAGCAGAGTTTTTTGTAATGAAAACACGCTTTGCGGCCGTTTCATGTAATCTAAATTAAGGCAATGGTCGATTATTTGCAATAACTCATCACTATAAACGCCTTTGCCAATTTTTGCCGCAGGTGCTAAAAAATCTTCTTTTACGCGTAAGTTTGCAGCGATGGGCGCAGAACGCACTAGGCAGGAATACATGCTGGCACCCACGCTATAAATATCGCTCCAAGGGCCTAATTGCTTGCGCTCAAAATATTGCTCGGGCGGCGCAAAGCCAGGCGTATAGCTGGGCGATAACTTAGATTGCACTTGTGTAAGCGTTTGCCGCGCGGAGCCAAAGTCTAGCAACACAGGCGAGCCATCTAGTCGAATATAAATATTGGCAGGTTTAATATCTAAATGCAGCAGTTTTTGCGTATGCACCTCGCGCAAACCATTTAGCAGCTCGCTAAATACACGGCGTACAAAATTTTCGTTTACGGGTTCTGCTTGGCTAAGTATGTAATCTTGCAGCGATTTACCGCGCTCATATTGCATCACCATATAAACGGTATTATTTTCTCTAAAAAAATTAACCACGCGCACAATGTTATGGTGATCAATCTTTGCCAGTGCTAAGCCCTCTTCAAAAAAACACTTTAGACCGTGCTTAAAAGTGGCCGCGTCATCATCCGAATTTAATAGCACTGTTGCGCCTTCTTCGCGCAGCGCCAAGCCTGTGGGCATATATTCTTTAATAGCCACAATTTCTTTGTTTAAATCTTGCGCTAAATAAACAAAGCTAAAGCCGCCCGTACTCAAAACTTTGGTGATAATGTAGTCTTGAAGTATATAGCCGATTGGTAGTGTTTGATTTTTGCTAGTTGCCATTTATTGGTTTAAACAGTGCTAATTTAAAATATTCTCTCATATAATCAGTACTATTTGATACAATTATCAACAATTACTTTAAGAAAGTTTGCTATGATTTTGAGTATGACAGGTTATGCGTCGCAAGAATACAACACCGCAAATGGTGTATTGTTGATTGAGCTACGTTCAGTGAATCATCGCTATCTAGAGTTGCAACTCAAATTAGATGATAGTTGCCGCAGTTTTGAATCTGCCGTGCGCGAGCAAATTCAAGCTAAACTAGGGCGCGGAAAGGTCGATTGCCGTTTAAATATTGTGCGTAATAATGCCGCCGCAAGTGCGCTGCAGCTTAATCACAGCGTATTGCAGCAAATTGCCGAGAGCGCGAAAGAAGCGGCGCAATACTTTCCGCATACCCAGCCAGTGAATATGCTAGAAGTATTGCAAATGCCTGGCGTGATGGGTGCGCAGGTAATTGATGCGGAGACTTTGGAGCAAGACTTAAAAACAGGGCTTAATCAAGCCCTGCAAAGTTTGGTTGATGCCAAGTTACGTGAAGGCGAAAAACTGAAAAATATCGTTTTATCGCGCTTACAAGAAATAGAAGGCCTTGTAACAACCGTCAAACCGATGATGCCAGCTCTAATTAAGCAATATCAAGAAAAACTGACCTCAAAACTGGCTGAAGCACATGCCAGCAATGATGACGACCGTATACGCCAAGAAATGGTACTATTTGCGCAACGTATTGATGTAGATGAAGAGTTATCGCGTTTAGACGCGCATATTGCCGAAGTAAAACGCATTTTAAAACACGATACTGCAGCAGGTAAGCGGTTAGATTTTTTAATGCAAGAAATGAATCGCGAGGCGAATACGCTAGGATCAAAATCGGTTTCAATTGAAACCACACAAATTTCGATGCAACTTAAAGTATTAATCGAGCAAATGCGCGAGCAAATTCAGAATATCGAATAGTTTTTGGTGCAACACTAGAAAATACCGATTTTTATTGCACTGGCATGGTGCATACAAGTTATTTCCCACCAAATTATTTTTGTAATTATTTGATTTTAAACAACTAAAAATTGTGGTATACGTTTTGCTAAGGTCTATATAAAGAGAGACTTTAAACATAATGCAAAAATCGCCAACCCAATTTTTTGATGAGATGCAGCATGCTTTGTGTGCAATTACGCCAGCTGCTGTCACACCCAATCAAAATGCTACTAGCAACAATAATGTGCGCGATATTTATACTGCTTATCAGGCTTGGTTAAGCACAATTCCACATCATCAGCTGGAAAGCAAACGTCAAGAGGCGGAGCTATTATTTAGACGGGTAGGCATTACATTTAATGTATATGGCGAG
>JANXWL010000192.1 GCA_025351225.1 Methylotenera sp.
TGGGATCAAGCGGTTGAAAAGCAGCCTGGTGCTGGCGTCTTTCCTTGGCATCAAGATAATCAATATAGCTATTTAAAAGATCAACACTATCAATTTTGGATATCAATGACCTCAATGACGGCCGATAATGGCGGCTTATGGGTGGTGCCAGGCAGCCACAAAGGCCTGCTAAAGTTTGAAAAAGAAGATAGCCATGTGGTCTACAAAGGTAATACGGATAATAAAGTGTTTATCTCGGCCGAGCCTGGAGATGTAGTGATTTTCTCATCCTTTTTGTTGCACTCTACAACCCCTAATATTACGCAGAAGAGTCGCTGGGCTTATGTGGTGGAGTATATGAAATCGGGTGATATCGACCCAAATGTGGATGCGCCCTATTTGATGATTGCTAAAAATAGCAACCCGCATCTGGAATATGTGGACGAGTTGCCAGAACAGAATAGTTTTAAAAATCGTTTTAAGTATACAAGTGTGAAGCAAATAATCAAACAGGCGCTATCAATTTAGTGTCATTGCAGGCGTTGAGTTTTACTAATGCGTAAATAAATCTGGCAATATGGCAGCAGGGCGCTCAGAATCGGCGCGCGCTTCCAAAAAATCTAATGTATATGGGCAACGTGTAGGCTTTTTAATGGCTTTTTTCTTTTTTGCACCAGTGATTTGGGTATTGATGTAAGGTGTTTGGCTGATGCGCACATAGCCAGAAGTGGCGAGTTTTTGTGCAGTGGTTTCAAATAAACTGAGAGGATTGTCGATATTTTGAAGCGTAATGATGGCTTTGCAGACTTTAAGCACGTTGTACATCACGAATTTGCTGCTGGTTTGTTTGCCGTAAATTTCGCCAGAGTGTACGTTCATATTGCCTCCCAACGGTATATTTATTGGCATACTAGCGACATCATGTGCTAGTGACAAGCAGTTTAACTACTTTCTGCGTAAATTAATATGCGATTTAATCAGTTCTGTTGCTTGAAAGCGAAATTTGCTGCCGTCAACATCCTTAACCCACATGTGCAGTAGGCCACTAAAAAACAAGTGTGTATCAAGCGCTAGAGCACGTGGGCTGTGAGATTGAGCGATAATGCTTTGAGCTTTTGCGCGCTCGTAAGCAAGCTCAAACTTACTAGTAATGTTAGAGCAGTTATCTAAAATTTGTTGTAAAACGGTGGCAAATTCATCTACATATTCGCATTTCATCATCATAATTTCATAGGTTTGACGCATTTCTATGTTTTTATTGAGCTCATGTACGGTATCGCACAAACTTTTTTCAATTTGCGTGAGAGCATCATCACTACTTTCTACTGTGAGCGTGTCATCCATACGGTCTATTAATGGTAAAAAAACTTGATCGCGCAGGGCATGAAAAATTTCAGTTTTATTTTTAAAATGCCAATATACAGCGCCACGTGTCACATCGGCTTGTGTGGCAATGTGCTCTAAAGTGGAGCGGCTAACGCCACGCGCTAAAAATACTTCGCGCGCTGCATCAATAATGCGTTGGCGCGTAAGCCCTGCGTCTTCTTTAGTTTTTCTAACCATAATTACGGATAAAACCTTAAAATTGTGTAAAAACTTGTTTACATACATTCGTGTTTGTATATAATATACATACAAGTGTGTACGTAAGCAAGAATTATTACAAAATATATATTATAAAACGTGGAGCTTTCAATGGGAGTTTTTTTGTTACAAAAGAATAAGTTGCATAAAATAAATCTAGTATTTTCAGCTTTTTTAGTAGTCTTATTGGTGGCAAGTCTAGCCGCCTGTAATAAAAAAACAGAAGGTGCTACCCCACCAGCGGGTATGGCGATGCCGCCAATGCCAGTTAGTGTGGTTGCTGTGCAGCCCACATCGGTGCCAGTTAGCGTAGAGGCTGTTGCGCAAACAGAAGGCGCCAGTGAGGTGGAAATTCGCCCACGCGTGGGTGGCATTATCTTGAAAAAAATGTTTGAAGAAGGCCAGCCAGTAAAAGCAGGGCAGGTACTATTCCAGCTTGATCCTGCACCATTTCAAATTGCATTAGAACAAGCAAGGGCGCAGGCCGTAGGCCAAGGTGCACGCATTACCCAAACCTCACGAGAGTCAAGCCGCTTAAAAGAGTTGTTGGCAACGCAATCGATTAGTCAGCGCGAATACGATAACGCAACTTCAGATAGCAGCATTAGCCAAGCGGGCATGATGCAATCGCAAGCCAATATTAAAGAAGCTGAGCTGAATTTGTCGTATACACGTGTTACTGCCCCTGTGGCAGGTATTGCAGGGCGTTTTCAGTATTCTGAAGGTGCGTTGGTGGCTGCAGGTACCAGTTTGCTTACTACTATTGTTCAAGTTTCGCCTATTTGGGTGCGCTTTAGTTTGTCTGAGAGTGAGTTAAAAAGCTTGGGCGGACATGTGGATGCCAGTCATACCTCAGAAGTGAGTTTAATTTTGCCAGACGGCAGCGATTATCCGCAAAAGGGCAAACTGAACTTTGCTGCCAGCCAAATTGATGCAGCGCTTGGCACACAACAATTGCGTGCGACATTTAATAATAGCGATAAACAATTACTACCAGGCCAGTTTGTGCGCGCTCGTGTTACCACAGGAACGCGCGATGGCGTATTTTTAGTGCCACAAACTGCCGTGCAAACGGGCGATCAAGGTAAATTTTTATTTGTGATTGAACGCGACAAAGATGGCAAAAATGTGGCAGGCGTAAGACCGATTACAGAAGGTGGTTGGCAAGGTAAAGATTGGGTAATTTTAAGTGGCTTGAAGGCAGGCGATCAAGTGATTGCCGATAACTTAATTAAAGTGCGGCCAGGTGCGGCAGTTGACCCGCATCCTTTAGGTTCGCCGCCACCAGCAATGGATAGCAAACAAACCTCAAGCCAACCAACATCAAACAAACCTGCTACGAAATAGGACAAAAAACCATGACCAAGTTTTTTATTACACGCCCTATTTTTGCCTCGGTACTGTCGATTATTATCGTGCTAGCAGGCTTGGCAGCCGCATTTAAGTTGCCGATTGCGCAGTATCCGCAAATAGCGCCGCCAACCGTTACCATCACTGCTGTTTACCCTGGCGCGAGTGCTGATACGCTCTCAAAAACGGTTGCTGGGCCTATAGAAGAACAATTAAGTGGCGTGGATAATCTACTATATTTTAACTCCAATGCAGACTCTAGCGGTACTTTGGTGATTACAGCGACATTTGAAGTTGGCACCAATATTGACCAAGCAACCTTTAATGTGAGTAACCGCGTCAATATCGCCACGCCACGCTTGCCTGACGAAGTGCGGCGTAATGGTTTAGTCGTACAAAAAAAATCCAACGACATTTTGTTGGTCGTGATGCTGACATCAAAAGACCCGAAGCACGATCGCTTGTTTTTAAGTAATTATGCCACGCTCAATATACTCGACGAAATGAAGCGTGTAAAAGGCGTGGGCGATGCGCTAATTTTTGGCGGACAAGATTACGCGATGCGTATTTGGTTACGACCAGATCGCATGGCACAATTGGGCGTGAGTACCAGCGATATTGCAGCGGCGATTAACGCACAAAATAATCAATATGCGGCTGGTAAAATTGGCCAAGACCCAGCACCAGTTTCGCAAGACCTTATTTATACAGTTACCGCCAAAGGTCGCTTAAAAGACCCTGCGCAATTTGGCAATATTATTATTCGTGCTGATGCTGCACGCGGTGTACTGTACTTAAAAGATGTGGCGCGCATAGAGCTTGGCGCGCAAAGCTATAACGTAACTTCTTCCCTTGATGGCCATCCTGGCGTGGCGATTCCGATTTTTTTACAAAGTGGTGCGAATGCGCTTGATACCGCAAAAGGCATTAAGGATAAAGTGGAAGAGCTAAAAGCGGGCTTCCCAGCTGGTATGCAATATAGCATTCCTTACGACACCAGCGATTTTGTTAAAGCAACCATCGAAGAGGTATTAAAAACATTTGTTGAAGCATTGGTTTTAGTCGTGTTAGTGGTGTTTTTATTCTTACAAAGTTGGCGTGCAACGCTTATACCGATTATTGCGGTGCCGATTTCACTCATTGGTACGTTCGCTGGCCTGTATATTTTTGGCTTTACAATTAATTTATTAACACTTTTTGCCATGATTTTAGCTATCGGCATTGTGGTGGACGACGCGATTGTGGTGCTAGAAAATACCGAGCGATTAATGGATGAGGAAGGGTTGGCGCCATTGCCAGCTGCTATTAAATCGATTAGCCAAGTATCTGCCGCTGTTGTGGCAATTGTATTGGTGCTATGTGCCGTGTTTGTGCCAGTGGCGTTTCAAGGTGGTATTGCGGGCGAGTTATATCGACAATTTGCGGTCACCATTGCCATTGCGGTGGTGATTTCTGGCGTGGTTGCGTTGACGCTTACGCCAGCGCTGTGTGCAATGATTTTAAAAAACAAACATAAAGAAAATTGGTTTTTTAACAAGTTTAACAAGGGTTTTGGTGGGCTAACACGTTTTTATTCCAACACGGTGAATCTCACGCTACACCATAAAATCATTGGCGCAGTAGTGTTTGCAGGTATTTTAATTGCTATGGTAATGCTGTTTCGCACGGTGCCAGGCAGCTTTGTGCCGCCAGAAGATCAAGGTTATGTGGTGACTATCGTTGTGATGCCTGATGGTGCTACGTTAAAACGCAGCACCAAAACCACAGAAGATATTCGTGCCGCCATTGCCAAAGATCCAGCCGTAGCGTTTGAGTTTGCGGTAAATGGTTTTGATTTACTTTCTGGTGGTAATAAAACCAATGCTGCGACTATGTTTGTACGGCTAAAGGATTGGAAAGAGCGTACCACCACAGCGGATGATATTGTCAAAAAACTATTTGGCATTGGCATGAGTCAGCCAGATGGCCTAGGCTTTGCGGTAAATCCGCCTGCGATTCGCGGGCTTGGCTCAGCAGGCGGTTTTGAGCTGTACGTGCAAAGTAAGCAAGATACTGATCCGATTAAGCTGGCAGCAGTGACCAATGGCTTTATTGAGGCGATGCATGCAGAGCCCAAGCTAACAGGGCTTAATACGTTTTTTAGGCCAACTGTGCCGCAATTAATGGTAGAAGTAGACGAAGCGAAAGCGATTTCGCAAAACGTGAAAATTGCTGATATTTATGCGACCTTGCAAAGCACCATGGGGTCGCTTTATGTGAACGATTTTAACCGTAGTGGCCGCACGTATCGCGTGCAATTGCAAGCTGAGCCTCAGTTTAGAATGAAGCCAGAAGATTTAGGTAAAGTCTACGTGCGTAGCCAGCCAACGCCTGACAGCCCCAATGGTAATATGATTCCGCTGTCGGCTTTAAGTAAAGTCAGCAGTATTGTAGGTGCAGAGCAACTGGAGCGCTATAACGGTTTGCTCTCGGCTAAAATCTACGGCAGCGGCGCACCAGGCGTGAGTTCTGGTGATGCGATTAAAGCAGTTGAAACGCTTGCTAAAGCCAATTTGCCCGATGGCTACCAAATGGCTTGGACCGCGCAAGCTTATCAAGAAAAACGTACAGGCAATGCTGCGCTGTTTGCGTTTGGCTTCGCGATTATTATGGTATTTTTAATCTTGGCGGCGCAGTTTGAAACTTGGGCATTGCCGCTGGCAGTGATTATGGCAGTACCTTTTGCGCTCACAGGTGCCTTGTTAGCGGTGCTATTCCGCGGCATGCCTAACGATATTTACTTTCAAGTGGGCATGATTACGCTGATTGGTTTGGCGGCGAAAAACGCTATTTTGATTGTAGAATTTGCTAGCCAAAAAATGGAACAAGGTATGCCCCCAGCTGAAGCAGCGCTGGCGGCCGCTAAGTTGCGGTTTAGGCCAATTATAATGACATCGATGGCGTTTGTACTTGGCATTGTGCCACTTGCATTTGCTACGGGCGCAGGCGCAGCAGCAAGGCGCAGCATGGGTACAGGCGTGCTAGGCGGTATGATTTTAGCGACGTTTATTGCGACGATTTTTATCCCCTTATTTTTCACTTGGCTGTCTGGCAAGCACGTGAGAACGCATGGCCACGTAGCAGAACTAGACATTGCGGATGAGATGAAATGAAAATAAGTATGAAAAAGACTTTATTGGTTTGCCTAGGCTTAAGTTTAATAAGCTGCAAGACTGTTGGACCAGACTACAAGCGTAGTGAGGCTAATTTGCCTGCAGTTTTTAGCGAGACTGCGGATGTCGAAAGTGCGCAGTTAAAACAATGGTGGGTACAGTATCAAGATCCAAAGTTAAATGAGCTGATAGCGTTAAGCTTAAAAAATAATACCAATATTGCATTGGCCGTAGCGCGTATTGAAGAGGCCGATGCCAGTATGCGTGAAGTGGGTGCAACTTTATACCCACAGGTTGATTTGTCAGCAGGGGCAACACGTAGCAAAGTGACTGAGCTTGGCGCTTTTCCAACCTTTGGTGGGGCAGAACGCAACAATTTTAATTTCGGTTTAAGTACATCTTACGAGATTGATTTTTGGGGCAAAATCAAACGTGCCAAGGAATCTGCAGCAGCCAATGCACTAGCTACTCGCGCGGGTAAAGATACAGTTGAGTTATCGCTGATTGGTTTGGTTGCTAGTAATTACTTGCAATTACGCGGCCTAGAAGCACAAATTGCCGTAACAAAAAATAACCAAGCTAGCCGTAAAGAAGCATTGAGCTTAAACCAACGTCGTTTGGCGGGTGGCGTAGCCAGCAGCTTAGAGGTAAGCCAAGCCGAGGTGGCGGTGAGTAATTTAGATGCACAGTTAATTGAGCTCACTCGCCTGCGCGCCTTGAGTTTACATCAACTCGCTGTGTTAACAGGGCAATTAGACCTTACACTTGCTGAGGGTGATTTGCGCACCTTACCTGTGCCGCCAACGCCGCCCGCAGGCTTGCCCTCACAATTATTAGAAAATCGCCCAGACATTCGCGAGGCAGAGCAAAATTTAATTGCACAAAATGCCAAAATTGGTGTGGCAAAAGCAGCCATGTATCCAAGCATTAGCCTCACAGGTAGTTTGGGGGCAGAGAGTGTGGATTTGGGCGATATTCTAAAAGCGGGTGCACGCATTTGGAGTTTTGGTTTAGGTTTAGATTTGCCGATTTTTGATTCTGGCCGCCGTCAATCGCGTGTGGAGCAAGCAGACGCTCGACAAAAACAAGCGTTGGCGCAATATCAAACTAGTATTCAAAATGCGTTTAGAGAAGTTAACGATGCGCTAATTACGCGGCGATTAAATGCCGAGCGCGAGCAAGCTTATGTGCGCAGTGAGACTTCTGCTAGGCAGGCATTAACAGTAGCTGAAAACCGCTATAAATCAGGCTATTCTGCCTATTTAGAGGTGCTAGATGCACAGCGCGTGCATAATGATGCTTCATTAGCTGTGGTGCAAGCAAAGCAAGCAACATTTTTAGCGTCAGTGGAATTATTTAAAGCATTAGGTGGTAACTGGAAAACCGAATCACAGACAGAAATACCCGCAGCAGAGTTGCCAAAAGCCAATTAAAAAGGAAACGCGACTTTCACCCAATCGTCGTGAGATTCGGTAGGCTCACCTAGCAGAACATGTTGCTGTATCCCTGAAACTGTAATGTTGTAATTGGCATTTGCGCGGTAATTCATTTTAGGTAAAATAAGCTGCGAGGTATCGGACAAGCCTGCCTCGATAGGTAAATAAATACCAGCAAATAAATTGATATCTAGGGATGAAGGTTTATTTGAGCTTAAGTATTCAGGTAAATTTGTTTCAAGTTGCGAGTTAGGAAAAGCTTCATTTTTATCGGTTCGTTTCAACTGCACCCATTTAGGATAGTTTGAAAGCACTTCAACGCCCACTCTCAATTGGTTGCCTTGCGTGGGTTTGACTGAGCGTATCATGCCGAGCACTATTTTGCTCATCTCCCCATCAATCACTAAGCCAATTAATTTGTTGGGTCTTGCCAAAATATTGGCATATTTATTCACTCTTGCGCCCAAACCATTGGGACTTTCGTCGGTAATCATCCACGTGTCTAGTGTGCCACTGGTGGCTGTTAACAAGCTTGTAGTTTTTAAGGTTGTGTGTAGCCTCAAGCGCTCATCTAGTAATGTACTTTGATGCAGGCTGCCCTCTAATTGATTGGCTTGCTTAACTTGATTGCAAATCTCAGCAATGCCTGATTTGACTCTACCCGTTTTAGAGCTGGCCTCCCGTTCAAATTTGCGGCGCTGTCTAACATAACCTGTTTTTTTCCACTCGTCTAACAAAATACGTAAAGTTTCATTCAGTTTTTTAGGTGGACTTATTTTAGCCAAGGCTAAGTTTTGCGGAATCTCTCCACGATCAGACACGGTAATTGCTACTGTTATTTGTTTCTCTAACTCGTCTAGTTCCCAACAACGACAGTTATCCGATAGCTGTAGGTCACGCATGCGCTTAGCGGGTAAGTCTTTTTGCAAATCAACAAAAAATAAATACTGCTCTGATGTGAGTTTATCGCTAATGCGCGCCCTAGTTAGCAAAGTGTTTATCACCCGTGAGGCAATTTCTAAATGGTACTTTTGCATGCTCGCCTGTGCCAATTGCCCAAGCATGTATATCTGCACAAAAAAAGCCGATAGCGAGGTGCTGGCGCTTAAGTTAAATAATTCAAGTGTGTTATTTAACAATACTTTTTGTGCTGCAAGCCTATATAGCACGTTGATTTGTAACCATACTTTAGTTGGCGGGTTAGCTTGGCTGAACAGGCGCCACTTAATCATGTTAAACGCACTGTTGAGTGTTCTGGCTAGCAGTAAAGCAAGCTGGTCTGGTTGAATTGCTACTGGTTGTTGCAGATTTTTAGTTTGCTCAACATACTGTTCAATCACTTTAAGTTGAAAAATAAATGCCTGGCGACAGTAAGAATAACCCGTTTCGACGAGGCTAGTTTCCAGCTCTGGCTTCATGTTCTCTAGGCTAGAAAACTGCGTAGAAAGCTTTTCTAAGCGGCTTTGATTCAGGGCTTCAAGCGAGATAATAAAATCATACTGATTTTGCAAACTGAACTTTTCTGCACCCTCAACGGGATTGTTCAGTTGAGTTAAATGCTGAGTTGCAAATTGTAATGCGCTTGTGTCATCTAAGCCCTCAAGCTCTTCCACCCAAGACTTAATTAGGTTGGATTTGCTTTCGCTGCCTGAGCCAAATATTTGCTTAATAAAGTTTTTCATTTGCTAACGAATTTGGATTTTTTAACTATCTTAGCTTGTTTATATACAGTTATACATTCAAATATAATCGTAAATCATTGAATAATCAACTATTACTTAAAAAATCACTTTTATTTTTTTAAAATAGCAGAACAATTTGCGTGTTAAAATACACTTTTTAAATTAACACTTATTTACTCATGACCGTTCGTACCCGTTTTGCACCCAGCCCAACAGGCTTTTTACACATTGGTGGTGCACGCACCGCGCTATTTTCTTGGGCTTATGCTAAAAAACATGGCGGTCAATTTATCTTACGTATTGAAGATACTGATGTAGAGCGCAGCACACCAGCGGCGGTGCAAGCCATTATGGATGGTATGCACTGGCTAGGCTTGGATTACGACGAAGGCCCTTTTTACCAAATGCAACGCATGGATACTTACAAAAAAGTGTTGCAAACCATGCTGGATAAAGGCACTGCGTATCACTGTTATAGCAGTAAAGAAGAGTTGGAAGCCTTGCGCGAAGCGCAAACGCTGGCAGCTGCAAAACCACGCTATGATGGCAAATGGCGCCCAGAAGCGGGTAAAACGTTACCAATAGTTCCTGCAGGTATTTCGCCTGTTATTCGTTTTAAAAACCCGCAAACTGGCTCTGTGGTTTGGGATGATTTGGTGAAAGGTCGCATAGAAATTGCCAACGCCGAAATGGATGATTTGATTATTGCTCGTGCAGATGGCACGCCAACCTATAATTTTTGTGTAGTGGTGGATGACTATGAAATGGGCATTACGCAAGTAATTCGTGGTGATGATCATGTGAACAACACGCCGCGCCAAATTAATATGCTCAATGCCTTGGGCGCTACTGTTCCGCAATACGCGCATCTATCGATGATACTTGGCGATGACGGTCAAAAACTCTCAAAGCGTCATGGTGCTGTAAGTGTGATGCAATATCATGAGGATGGTTACCTAAAAGAGGCGGTGCTGAATTATTTGGCACGCTTAGGTTGGAGTCACGGCGATGCTGAAATATTTAATATGCAACAGTTTTGCGACTGGTTCGATTTGGATCACATTACGCCATCTGCTGCGCAGTTTAATACCGAAAAGCTCAGTTGGCTTAACGCGCATTATATTAAAGAAGCTAACATTGACGAGCTTTCTAGTGATATTGCCACTCGATTAGCGGCACTGAATATAGAAGTTAAATTACAACCCAAATTGCAAGATGTGCTTGGTCTGTATCGCGAGCGAGTAAATAACTTGAATCAACTGGCAAATGACATCGCCTATTTTTATGCCTTGCCACAAGCCAGTGCCAGCGATATTGAAAAACATATTACGCCAGAAGTTAAGCCTGCTTTGCATGAGTTGGCAGGGCAGCTGGCTACAATTGAGTGGACTGCAGAGGCGATTCATCATGAAATTAACCAAGTTGTTACTAGATTACAATTAAAGTTTCCTAAAATTGCCATGCCGCTGCGCGTGATGCTAATAGGTATTGCACAATCGCCTAGCATCGACCAAGTAATGGCTTTGCTTGGACAAAAAGAGACCTTGGCGAGAATTCAAACTGTTTTAAAGTATTAGTGAGCTATATAAACTATATAAATTAAAAAAAACGCAATTTGGCTCTTGAAAAGCGAACAAAAAGGCGCAATCATAGTCGTATGCTGGAGATTAGTTAATTAATCGGCATAAAGAGTTTCTTAGAAAAGAAGCAACTCCAATTTTATAAAACTACAAGGAGCACAACATGAATAACAAAGGCCAAATGCTACAAGATCCATTTTTAAACGCCCTAAGAAAAGAACACGTACAAGTGTCTATTTACTTGGTGAATGGCATAAAATTACAGGGGCAAGTAGATTCGTTTGATCAATACGTCATTTTACTTAAAAACACCGTTACCCAAATGGTATACAAACATGCAATTTCTACCATTGTGCCCGCCCGTGCAGTGGTGATGACATTGCCGGAACACACGGAAGAATAAAACTTGTCAGTAAGACCTTCTGGTTACGGTGAAAACTCCCTAGCTAATCCATCCGTTTTAACCGCCGTAGCCAATGGTGCAGTAGTGTTGGTAAGCGTAGATTTTGGCGAGCCAGATTATGCAGAAAGCCTAAACGAGCTACGTCAGCTCGTTATTTCGGCAGGCTTTCAAGTGCGCGCTACTATTGAAGGTAAACGTAGCAGCCCAGATGCAAAGTTATTTATTGGCAGTGGTAAGGCCGATGAATTAAAAACGATGCTGGAAGCCAGTGAAACTAATCTGGTTGCTTTTAACCACGATTTAAGCCCGTCGCAACAACGTAATTTAGAGCGCTTTTTGCAAGCCAAGGTGCTGGATAGAACAGGTTTAATCCTTGATATTTTTGCACAACGTGCAAAAAGCCATGAAGGAAAATTGCAGGTGGAGCTTGCCCAGCAAGAGCATTTATCTACACGTTTAGTACGCGGTTGGACGCATCTAGAGCGTCAAAAAGGCGGTATTGGTGTGCGTGGTGGGCCAGGCGAGAAGCAATTAGAGCTTGATAAGCGAATGATTGGCGTGCGGGTAAAGCAATTGCGTGAGAAGCTTGACAAACTCAAGCAGCAGCGCGGCATGCAGCGCAGAGCGCGTAAACGCTCAAACACCATGACGGTGTCTCTTGTTGGTTATACCAATGCAGGTAAATCTACTTTGTTTAATCGACTTACTCAGTCGGGCGTGTATGCTGCAGACCAGCTATTTGCTACGCTAGATACTACATCACGCAAAATGTATTTGGGTGATGAGCAATCTGAATACGATGAAAATGGCCAGTATTTGGGCCATAGCGAAGTTGTAATATCAGACACAGTTGGTTTTATAAAGCATTTACCAACCATGCTAATTGAGGCCTTTGGTGCGACTTTAGA
>JANXWL010000002.1 GCA_025351225.1 Methylotenera sp.
ACGCGATTAATACGTACCACGTCAGGTATTTTGCGTAAATTGCGCATTAAATCGGCCAAATGAATGCGGTTCCGCACTTGCACGGTAAAGTTCACATTAGCATAATGGCTACCATCTGGCTCTTCGACACTTACGTTATCAATATTAGCACCGACATCTGATATACCCGCCGCGATTTTCGCTAGCATGCCGCGCTCGTTCGCCACCACCATGCGCACATTTACTTTAAACAGTTTTTTGTTGTCAGAGTCCCACTCCACATCCAGCCATCTATCAGGGTCTAGCTTGTATTTGCGAATAGCTGGGCAATCGTGCGTGTGAATAATCAGGCCTTTATCTTTATTAATAAAACCTAAAATAGGGTCACCAGGAATAGGCCTACAACATTGCGCAAACTGCACTGCCATACCCTCGCTACCGCTAATGGTAATGCTATCAAGCTTTTTAGTTAGACTAGGCTTGTTAGTTTCTACATTATCTTCTAGTGCGTGAAGCTCTGCAATGCCCGCCGTTAACTGATGTGCCACCATCAGGCTGACGCGTTTACCTAGGCCAATATCGGTCAAAATATCCATTTTGCTTTTCACGCTGTAATCGCGTATCACTTTGCGCCATTGTGCGTCTTGGACTGCACTTGGATCCACATGCAAGGCACGCAATGCCATGTTGAGCATGCGCTCACCAAGGTGCGCAGATTCTGTGGCTTGCAAGGTTTTTAAATAGTGCCGAATATGCGAGCGAGCCTTGCCCGTGACCACATAATTAAGCCAAGCGGGGTTAGGCTTGGCCAACGGCGCGGTAATAATTTCCACATTGTCGCCATTGTGCATCTCAGTACGCAGCGGCGCGAGCTCGTTATTGATTTTAACCGCCACGCAGCTATTGCCAACATCAGTATGCACGGCATAAGCAAAATCGACTGCGGTAGAACCCTTGGGTAGCGCCAATATATTACCTTTTGGCGTAAATACATATACTTCATCAGGGAATAAATCGACTTTAAAATTCTCTAGAAACTCATAGCTGTCTTCGCTCTCGGTTTGAATCTCCACCAAGCGCTGCAACCACTGATGTGTTTGCTGCTGTAGTTTAGTCAAATGCGCATCGGTAGTTTTATACAGCCAATGCGCTGCCACGCCAGCATCGGCCACATTATGCATTTCATTGCTTCTAATTTGCACCTCAATGGGCGTACCAAAAGGGCCAAATAAAGTAGTGTGCAACGATTGATAGCCATTGGCCTTGGGGATAGCAATAAAATCTTTAAATTTTCCTGGAATCGGCTTGTATAAAGCATGAAGACTGCCAAGCGCTAAATAGCAACTAGGCGCATCTTTCACTAACACTCTAAAACCATAAATATCGTAAATTTGCTCCAGAGCTGTCGCTTTATTCGACATTTTTCTGTAAACAGAATAAAGATGCTTCTCGCGACCTTTGACATCTGCTTCAATATGCGCCTCGGCCAAGCGCTGTTGAATCGCTTCTAAAATCTTGGTGATTACCTCTTTGCGATTACCACGCGCCACCTTGATGGCCTTGGCAATCACGCGGTAGCGCATGGGGTGCAAATGCTTAAAGCTTAAATCTTCCAGCTCTTGGTAAATTAAATTAAGGCCAAGTCGATTGGCGATTGGCGCATAAATTTCTAAGGTTTCTTGTGCGATGCGTTTTTGTTTTTCTGGTTTCATTGCATCTAGCGTTTGCATATTATGCAAGCGATCGGCCAGTTTCACTAAAATTACACGCACATCTTGGCTCATTGCCAACAACATTTTGCGAAAATTCTCTGCCTGCGCTTGTGTAGCACTTTGAAACTCAATTTTATCTAGCTTGGTTAAACCTTCAACCAAATCAGCCACTTGCTTACCAAATTTTTCACTAATTTCGGTAATGGCAACACCTGTATCTTCCACCACATCGTGCAGTAGCGCGGCCAGCAACGTAGGTAAATCTAAATGTAGCTTGGCTAAAATACAGGCAACCGCAACAGGATGCGAGATGTAGGGCTCGCCCGTTTTACGGGTTTGGCCTTCGTGCGCAAACGCGGCATAGCGATACGCCGCCCACACTTGTTCAATATCGGCTTGGGTGAAGTACTCTTTTAACAGCAGCGTAAGCTGCGAGGTATCAGAATCTGCCGGCAACAAAGGTAGCTCGGCAGATTGAAAAGTGTCGATGGTATGTGGGTTAGTGCCTAATTTAGCACCTAATTTTGTTGCCGTTTTTGGCATTGTAATAACATACTAAAAAGCCGTAAAACACTACTTACGGATGGATACGACTTAAAAGCTCAATACCCACTTTGCCCGCAGCAATTTCACGCAAAGCCAGCACCGTTGGTTTATCTTTTTGATTAGGGCTATGCACAAACGGGTCTGATCCATTAGCTAACTGGCGTGCACGATAAGCTGCTACCAAGGTTAATTGAAAACGATTCGGAATTTTGTCTAAACAATCATCTACAGTAATACGTGCCATGATGTGTGCCTTTTATGTTAAGTTTTGAATGAGATTAGCGTAACGTTGCAACTGCACTGGCGATTTCAACCTGCTTGCGCGGATAATTGCCAATAAATCTTGCAAAGCCACCTCGAAGTTATCATTAATTGTAACATAATCAAACTCTACTACGTGGCTCATTTCGGCACGCGCCGCAGCTAGCCGCTTGGCAATGACATCTATGCTATCTTGGCCGCGGTTATTTAAACGCTCTGCCAGCGCTTCTACTGAAGGCGGCAAAATAAAAATACTAATGCTTTGTGGATAAATGTTGCGCACTTGAGCCGCGCCTTGCCAATCAATTTCTAAAATCACATCATTGCCAGCCTGCAAGGCAGCATCCACAGCGCTTTGTGCGGTGCCATATTTAGCGCTATGCACGTCGGCACTTTCTAAAAATCCACCTACATTTAAAATCGCCATAAATTGCGCATCATTTACAAAATGATAATGAACGCCATTTTGCTCACCTGGCCGCGGTTGGCGAGTGGTATGCGAAATTGAGAGTTTAACTTGGCTATCTTTAGCCAACAACTCACTCACCAAACTTGTTTTACCTGCGCCAGAGGCGGCGGTGATAATAAATAGATTACCTTGGACTGGATTCGACAACATACATTAGCACCAATCAGGGCTTGGCAATGCTGAAAAAACTTCTTTCAGCCCAGCGCCCCAACCTTGTCTCACTGTTGAGTAATAGGGATCGTTTTCTGTAATACGTTGTTTGCAATCGGCATGCAGGCTATCCACACGATAAATGAGTAAATCAATAGGTGCTGCCACCGAAACATTGCTACGAATAGTCGAATCAAACGAAATTAGTACACATTTAACGACATCCATAATGTCGCTATTATGTTTAACAACCCGGTCTACAATGGGTTTACCGTACTTAGTTTCACCAATTTGAAAATACGGTGTTTCAATACAGGTTTCAATAAAATTACCTGCCGCATACACGTGAAATAGTCGCGGTTTTTCGCCTTTAATTTGGCCAGCGACGATAATACTCGCGTTAAAATCAATATCGTGATTCTTGAAGTGCTCGCCATCGCTTTCAAAAACTGCACGTAACTCAGCGCCCACTAAACCTGCAGCATCAAATAAACTACTGGTATTATGTAAGTGCTTGCTATCGCTTAAGTTATTATCGACACTCATTTTTAAACGATTGACTACTGATTGTGTAATAGCCAAATTGCCAGCAGTAAGCAACACGATTACCCGTTCGTTTCTTACTTCAAACGTGTGCATTTTTGGGGAAATAGCCACTTGATCAACACCAGCATTGGTGCGCGTATCAGACGCCAATACTAGGCCTTGCTCAAGCAACACGCCTACGCAGTAAGTCATATCAGGAATCTATAAATTAGCATGACCCAAATCATACCATTTTGCTTAAATATTGATGAAGATTACTAGAGAATTTTTTACATGGGAAATTACACAGCAATTACATAAAGCCAGCAGCCTAAGTCAGTTTAGCGACGTTTTCTTGGGTAAAAAAGCCATCAAAACTGCCATAGCGTTGCACATACTCAATAATCAGCGATGAATGTTCTGATGCATTAGAAAAGATTTGTTTAAGGCCCTGCTCTTTGGAGCCAATGACGTCCAGCAAAAAGCCTTTGCCATTTTCAGCAATCGCATTCACCACAAAATCGATATTTTCTTTGCCTTTGTGCTCGCCATCTTTTACCGAAATCGCCATATGGTGCAAACGCGGCTCATAGTTGCGTACAAAGGTTTCAGTGGGTGAAGGCAATTTTTCTAAGTGGTTAATAAAATAGGGTGTGTTATTGGCAGTAAATACTTTGGCAGGGCTTTTTGATTCTGGAATGGCATGGGCGCTTTTGGTAACATTAGTAGACGAATTTTGGTCTTTAATATTGTAAGCACCCCAAAAATAATAGCTCGACCATGACAGGTATTCTAAAATCGCCACTTCACGATTTTGGCTATAGACGCGTGTGGCCAAGTGGTCTAAAGGCAATAGCAAATCGGCAACGCCCAGCTTATTTTGCAATGTTTTTGCTTCCAAATAAGCAGCTTGCGCATCTGCCCGAATAACACTGACACCTAAGGCATACACTCTGGCCTCTTGCGGCTCACGCTCTAAATACACCACAATGTTATGCGTATAAGGTGAAGGCTTGCTGACGGCTAAATTACCTGGCAGCTCTAATTTACGCACTTCATCTTGGCTGAAAAATCGAAACTCACGTTGCTGCTGTAATTTAACAACACTGTGCAAATCGTCTACACGAATAATCTCGCCCATGTAGCGACTATTGGGCTTTTTAGCACCTACGGGATAAATTTCGTTTAAGCTTCTAAAAACCCCCCTTAAGTTAGGATCTTTTACTTCGCGCAATAGAATGTCAGGCGAATCTAAATCGATACGTAATATGTGCGTCCAATGCTGCTCACTTTCTAACGTGACCAAATAATGGTATGGCGTCATCAAGGCCAATTCTGCAATGTATTTAATCGAATGTTCTGGGTCAACCGAAATCATCAGCGCATCGATTTCATGAATCAGGTCTGTTAAGCCAAGCTTATCGCGCTCTTCCAACAGACGAACTAAGTTTTCTTCAAAAAAGGCTGAGTGTTCTTTATCGCCGTGACGGCTAAACTCGAGTGAGTTAATGGTAGCTGAATTAACGGTCATTGCTGCGCTTGCTGCATCGATTGCGCTGCTTTTAATAGCTCTAACTGGTTCATTTTATGTTGTTGATGAATCGGTACGCCAGCTTGATTCACCACTACGCTGGTAGCCATACCTTCTACCCCGCCACCAGAACGCATGCCTGTGACAGGGCTTGCTGTGCGGTAATCTAAACCTGTTGCTAGCCGCACATAAGTCTCGCCCGCGCGGCAGCCGTTTGATACATCCACACTGTGCCATGTGCTATCAAACCACACATCTACCCAAGCGTGGCTTTGCATAAGACTACCATCTTGGGTAAATAAATAACCGCTCACGTACCTCGCAGGGTAGCCTAAGCTTCGGCAACAGGCAATAAATACATGCGCGTGATCTTGGCACACGCCCTGACCTAATGCAAATGCCTCTGTCGCAGTAGTGCTTACTTCAGTTACACCTTTGATGTAACCTATTTTATCGACTAACGCATGCATTAAGTCATCAATAGGCTTATGTTTAAATGCAGCTGAAAATTCAGTGATAGCAGCATCGGGCAATGTTAAGGCCGTATCACGCAAATAAATAATGAGTGGCAACGGCTGCTGTAGCGAGTAATCATTTATGCCTGTTTCTACCTCGCCCACAACCGTAACACTTAGCTCGGTGTGCGGCGTATCCACAACCAAAGTATGCGTCGTGTTGCCAAAAGCATCTTCAAAACTGTGTAATTGACCTTGTGTTTTAATATCCCAATATTTAACGTGTTGGCCAAAACCACTTTGTGGGGTAAGCCTTAATTGTTGAATAGTGTAATTAACAGGTGAGCTGTACACATATTGGGTGTGGTGTTCGATAGTTAAACGCATAATTGACTTATTTTTACTTGCTTTAGCTTGCGTTAATACTTAAAAAAGCACGTTGAATTTCGGCACCTAATAAATTGTTAGAATCAATAAAATCACTTAAAAATTCATGTAGGCCTTTTTGAAAAATATCTTGCATTTTGCCAAAACGCAACCTAGCATGTAACTCGCCCGCTAGGCGCTTGCACTCGGTTTGACGGATGCCTGAAAGTTGTTCAAGAATTGGGGTGATTTCATCTAAACACGCGTGTAATGATCGCGGCATATCGCGCCTTAGCACCAGCAACTCGGCCACGCGCCATGGCACAATGGTGTCGCTAAATATTTTTTGATACGCCTGAAAAGCGGAAACTGACCTTAATACCGCGCTCCATTCGTAGTAATCCACCGCACCGCCAACCTCTTCTTGCTCTGGCAACAACAAATGATATTTCACATCCAACAGCCTCGCAGTATTATCGGCACGCTCAATAAACGTGCCTAAGCGCACAAAACTAAACGCATCATCGCGTAACATGGTGCCAAAACATACGCCCCTAAACAAATGCGAACGCGCTTTGACCCAATCGCAAAACTCGCGCAAGCCATTTTTGGCTAAATCTTGATCTCTAAATTGATCAAACTCTAGCCATAGTGCATTAATGTTTTCCCACGTTTCAGATGTCATTGCCACCCGCACGGCACGGGCATTTTCACGCGCATTACGAAGCGTGTTATAAATACTAGATGGATTATTCATATCCATCGATAAATAACGAATGACATTGACGGCGTTTACTTCACCATAATCATCTTCATATGCTTCAACATTGCCAGATATCTCTAAGGCTGGCAACCAAAGCGCAGCCTCACTTTGCGCGGCATTTGGGACTAACGACATGCTATAAGTGACATCCAAAACGCGGGCCATATTTTCTGCACGCTCAATATAGCGCGCCATCCAATAGAGATGGTCAGCGGTGCGGCTTAGCATATTGCTTCTACTTTTGTAGTGCTGGCTGTTGTCGCTTTTTTAATAGTGGCCACATCTTTTTCTGTAAGCTCTGATTCTTCTAATACCCCATTGTTTTCTAAAACCCAAGTATCTTTAGTGCCACCGCCCTGCGATGAATTCACCACCAGCGAACCTTCTTTTAACGCCACGCGGCACAGCGCGCCAGGCACCAATGTGACTGTTTTCCCTGAAAGCACAAATGGTCGCAAATCGACATGGCGTGGTGCAATGCCAGATTCAACCAGCGTTGGGCAAGTTGACAGTGCCAAGGTAGGCTGCGCAATGTAGTTTGCAGGTTTAGATAAAATACGCAGCCTAAATTCTTCAATTTCTTGTTTAGTAGCCGCAGGACCAACCAACATGCCGTATCCGCCAGAACCTTGCACTTCTTTTACCACCAGCTCATGCAAATGCTCTAAGGTATATTGTAAATCGTCTTCTTTACTCAGTTCGTACGTTGGCACGTTTTCTAACAATGGCTCTTCACCCAAGTAAAATCTAATCATCTCAGGTACATAAATATAAGTTGCTTTGTCGTCTGCCACGCCAGTACCGACTGCATTGGCAAGTGTTACGCCGCCGTTGCGATACACTGATAACAGTCCAGGCACACCCAGCATGGAGTCTGCGCTAAATACCAGCGGGTCAATATAATCATCATCAATACGCCTGTAAATTACATCTACTTTTTGCGGGCCTTGGGTGGTACGCATATACACTGCATTGTTGCGTACAAATAAATCTGATCCTTCTACCAGCTCAATACCCATTTGTTGCGCGATAAACGCATGCTCAAAATAAGCGCTGTTATATGCACCTGGCGATAACAATACAACAGTTGGCTCAAGCACCCCTGGTTGCGCCACCGCGCGTAGATTTTTGAGCAACACCTGCGGATAATGATCAACTGGCGCGACTGAATAGCGGCGGAACAGCTCTGGGAAAAGTCGCATCATCATTTTGCGATCTTCTAGCATATAAGATACACCAGAGGGAGTACGCAAATTATCTTCCAACACATAAAATTGCGATTCGCTGGTGCGCACCAAATCAATACCCGCGATGTGCGCATAAATTTGGTTGGGGACATCTACCCCAAACATTTCTGGACGATATTGGCTATTGGCCAAAATGCTGGCGGGCACAATACCTGCACTTATAATTTCTCTTTCGTGGTATACATCGTGCAAAAACATATTAAGCGCGCGTACACGCTGAATTGCACCAGCCGATAATTGCGACCATTCTTTAGCAGAAATTATTCTAGGAATCACATCAAACGGAATAAGCCGCTCTGCGCCATCTGTCTCGCCATATACATTAAATGTAATGCCTACCCGTCTAAATAATAGCTCCGCCTCTTGACGTTTGCTTTCCAGCTGATGATGTGGAATTGTGCTTAACCAAGCCTGATAAGCAGTATAAATATCGCGCACATTATTGTTGCT
>JANXWL010000041.1 GCA_025351225.1 Methylotenera sp.
CATTTGTTATCTTGAGTCTGAACATAAACCATACAACAAAACATTCCCAGCATTGCAAGCAATACCAAGCATTTGTCGCGTCTATGCCAGTGGTCTTAACCACAAACACCCACACTTATCAGTCGTTCAGTTTGTTAAAGATCGTGTGTTTGGCCATTTAAATCGCTATGTTTAAACTGGTTGCGGGAACAGGATTTGAACCTGTGACCTTCGGGTTATGAGCCCGACGAGCTGCCAGACTGCTCCATCCCGCGTCCGATTCGGCATATGTGTCACCGAGAGATGAAACTATAGCAAGTTTTGGCTATGTGTGTCAAACCCTATTCGCACTTTTTATTAAACAACAGCAATAAAAAAGCCCATCGAAATGGGCTTTTTTACTTAAGTTATTGAATATTGAATAGGTTTATTTTATTTGCCGATTGAGCCGAATACTTTTTTAAGCAAGCTGCTGGCTTGGCCTAGCGGGTCTTTACGAATAGCGGCTTCTTCTTGTGCAACCATGTAATACACGCCATCAAGTGCCTTTTTAGTGACATATTGGTTGATATTAGCGTCTTCTTTTTTCACTACACCAAATTTACTGCCCATTTCTGCATATTTATTGTAGCTATCGGCCAGCTTAACGTTTTCGGTCGCTTTTGTCACAATCGGCAAAAACTTCTCACCCATTTGTGTGGATGTGGTTTTTTTAAAGTATTGTGTGGCCGCATCTTGCGGGCCCGTTAAAATGGCTTTTGCATCGGCTAGGCTCATTTTTTTGATTGAATCTACCAATAATGTTTTAGCTTCTGGCACTGCAGCTTCCGCAGCGCGATTCATTTTTAGAATGAGCTCATCCGATTGCTTGCCCATTCCCATAAATTTCATGCCTTTTTCGATTTTTTTGAGCGAGCTTGGTAGTGGAATTTTGACGTCTTTATTACCAAAAAAACCATCTGCTGCACCTAAGCTAGCAACCGCTTTGCCTACGCCTTGTGTCAGAGCCTCTTTTAGGCCGCCACTAGCCTCGGCATTGCTTAAACTATTAACTCCGCCTGTATTGCTGGGAGTATTAGTATCGGCACTGCTACCACTCGATTTAATGGCATCTTTAAGCGCGCCTAAATCGAACGCATTGGCGTGTACCACACATATCGCTAGCGCTGAAGCTGCAATCAACCGTTTCATGTTATCTCCTGTTGTTATCAATAATTATCGTTTAAACGTTAGTACTAGTGAATAGTTTACGCTTGCTTGCTATTGTTTTGTACTAAGTCAGCGTTAATTAAGAAGATTTTACATTCCAAATGTTGTTTGCATAGTCACCAATACTTCTATCACTAGAAAATTTGGCCATACGCGCCACGTTTAAAATGGCTTTTCTCGACCACTCTTCTTGGTTTTGGTAGAGCTTGGCAACTTCGTCTTGCTTAGCAATATAGCTAGCATAATCGGCTAGTAATAAGTAATTATCACCATTATTCAATAAGTTATCAAAAATAGCTTGGTAGCGACTTGGCTCTTCTGGTGAGAAAAAGCCAGAGCCAATCATATCGATCACTTGTTTAAGATTGGCATTTTTATTGTAGTAATCGCGCGGATTATAATTGACCTTAGTCGCCGCTACTTCTGGCGTAGTTAAGCCAAAAATAAAGATATTGTCATTACCGACTTCTTCCATAATCTCCACATTTGCACCGTCTAGCGTGCCAATAGTGAGGGCACCATTTAAGGCCATCTTCATATTGCCTGTACCGCTGGCTTCTGTACCTGCGGTAGATATTTGCTCGGATAAATCGCTACCAGGAAACAGAATTTCTGCCGCAGAAACCTCGTAATTGGGGTAAAACACTACTTTAAGTTGATCACCAACCGCAGGATCATTATTCACTACATGCGCAACATCATTAATCAAACGAATAATTTGCTTGGCCATCCAGTAGCCTGGTGCAGCTTTACCGCCAAAAATTACAGTGCGCGGCGCAGCAAGCTTTTCACCCGCACGAATACGGTTATACAAAGTGATGACATGCAGCACGTTTAGCAACTGGCGCTTATATTCGTGTATGCGCTTAATTTGCACGTCGAATAAGCTATTGGGGTTAACGACAATATTAGTATGTGAGTGAATTTTTGCAGCCAAACGCGCTTTGTTGGCAGTTTTAACTTGCCGAAATGCTTTACGAAAATCTTTGTCATCAGCCAGCGGTGTGAGTTTTTTTAATTGTGTTAAATCCCGCAAAAAGCCATCACCAATGGCTTTTTTAATCAAATCAGTCAACAATGGGTTGGCTTGATTCAACCAGCGACGTGGTGTAATACCATTGGTAACATTGGTGAATTTATTCGGATAAATTTTGTGAAAGTCTGCAAACAAAGTAGTTTTAAGCAACTCGCTATGTAAAGCTGCCACACCATTTACCGTGTGCGATCCCACTACAGCTAAATGCGCCATGCGCACGCGGCGGCCATGCGTTTCATCAACAATTGACACGCGCTGAAGCAAATCAGCATCATTAGGAAACTGCGTTTGCACCGCTGTTAAAAAGCGTTTATTAATTTCAAAAATAATGTCTAAATGCCGTGGCAGTAAGGCACCAAATAACTCTAGCGACCAAGTTTCTAGTGCTTCAGGCATAAGCGTATGGTTAGTATATGCAAAAATTTTGTTCACCAAACCCCAAGCAGAATCCCAATCCAGATGGTGTGTATCAATCAATTGATGCATCATCTCGGCAACACCAACAGCGGGGTGCGTATCATTGAGTTGAATGGCAATTTTCTCTGGCAGCAAAGTCCAATCGACGGGCTTTTTCATTTCATGCGTACTTAAAAAACGACGCAGTATGTCTTGTATAGAAGCTGAAACAAAAAAGTATTGCTGCTTAAGCCTTAATTCTCGGCCAGATGCTGAGGCATCGTTAGGGTACAGCACTTTTGAAATCGTTTCTGTCTCAACGCGCTCTTCCACCGCGCGCTCATAATTGCCATCGTTAAAATGGCGTAAATCAAACTCTTTAGTGGCCTTGGCAGACCACAAGCGCAAGGTATTTACCGTCTCAGTATCATAACCAGGCACAGGCATGTCGTAAGCCATTGCCACCACATGCTCGGCATCAACCCAATGAAAACTAGTTGCGTTGCCTTCAACCACCTGCAACACGCGACCATAAAACTTGATGTCGTAAGTTGCTTCTGGCCGTTGAAACTCCCAAATATTGCCATAACGCAGCCAATTATCGGGGTTTTCTATTTGCTGGCCATTTTCTATAGATTGCTTAAACATGCCATATTCATAACGAATACCATAGCCTGTAGCAGGAATATTCATGGTTGCCATCGAATCTAAAAAGCAAGCTGCCAAGCGCCCTAAGCCGCCATTGCCTAGCGCAGCATCACTTTCCATTTCAACCGCCTGCTCTAAACTATTACCCAATGTACTTAAACCATCACTTAATTCGTTTTTTATGCCCAAATTTAGTGCGGCATTACTCAGCATGCGCCCAATCAAAAACTCTAAAGAAAGGTAATACAAACGTTTTGGGTCGTTCTCGTAATAGGCATCCGCAGTTTTAACCCAACGCTCAACCACATGATCACGCACGGTGTAAGCTGCCACGTCGTACCAATCACGTGGCGTAGCAGCCGCGCTGGTCTTGAAGCTAGAGAATATAAGGTGATTTTGTAATGCCTGTTTAACAGGCGTCAATTTAGGCATTGTTTTAGGCTTCGCTACTATTGATACGATATTGCTCATAGGATTTAAGATTTACTTTGTTGAATTAATACAGCTATTTTAGCAAGTTCTGAGCCAATATTTGGAATATATTAGTAAAAAATCATACATTGCAGGATTTTTTAACTTAAGCACTGAAAATTTATATCAGTAGACTATTCATGCGGCGCACAAAGTTGGCAGGGTCGTTCAACTGACCACCTTCAGCTAATAAAGCTTGGTCAAACACCAAATGCGCTAAATCATTAAACTTAGCCTCATCAGATTCCATTTCTAGGCGTTGTACCAATTTATGCGTAGGGTTAAGCTCTAATATCGGCTTGCTGTCTGGCGCATTTTGGCCTGCAGCTTTTAAAATTCGCGCCAAATTGCCTGATAAATCATGCTGGCCCGCCACCAAACAAGCAGCGCTGTCGGTTAAGCGATGCGTGACGCGCACTTCTTTAACTGCATCCCCTAGTGTAGCTTTTACACGCTCAATTAACGTTTTTGCTTCTTCTTCAATTTTCTTTTGAATTTCTTTTTCAGTATCCGTTTCTAAATCGCCTAAATCTAAATCGCCTTTGGCGATAGATTGCAGTTTTTTGCCCTCAAACTCAGTTAAGCTACCCAGTAACCATTCATCTACTTTGTCGCTTAATAGCAAGACCTCGATATTTTTCTTACGGAAGATTTCTAAGTGTGGCGAATGTTGTGCGGCGGCAAAACTGTCGGCAGTGATGTAATAAATCGCCTTTTGTTCTGTGCTCATGTGCCCAATATAATCTGCAAATGAAACTGTCTGCGCATCAATATCGGCCTTAGTTGAAGCAAAACGTAGTAAGCCTGCAATTTTGTCTTTATTAGCAAAATCTTCACCTGGTCCTTCTTTTAGCACGCGACCAAACTCAGCCCAAAATTTAGTATAATCTTCTGCTTCACCTTTATCATTTTTCTTTTGTGCTAAATCTTCAAGCAAGCCTAAAACCTTTTTAACCGAACCACTTTTAATCGCATCCACATCACGACTGTCTTGTAAGATCTCGCGCGATACATTCAACGGTAAATCAGCCGAATCAATTACACCACGCACAAAACGCAAGTATTGCGGCATGAGTTTTTCAGCATCTTCCATAATAAACACGCGTTTTACGTACAACTTAATACCATGACGGCGCTCTCTGTCATACAAATCAAACGGCGCCTTGCTAGGAATATATAACAGCGAAATATACTCTTGTTTGCCCTCTACACGGCTGTGGGTATAGGCCAATGGCGCTTCATGGTCATGAGACACATGTTTATAAAACTCCTGATATTCCTCTTCTGTGATGTCACTTTTTGCGCGCGCCCACAAGGCAGAAGCATTATTCACGGTTTCTAGCTCATCGGTTGTGACCATTTCGCCACCAGATTTTGTTCCATCAGGTTTGTCCTCACCCTCTTTCCACTCACTTTTGTACATCACAATCGGTAGCGTGATGTGGTCAGAATATTTACGAATAATCGATTTTAATTGCCAATCATTTAAAAATTCGTCTTCATCTTTGCGTAAATGCAGCACAATTTCAGTGCCGCGTGATGCTTTTTTAACTGTATCTAACGTGTAATCGCCCTCACCCGCGCTAGTCCATTTAACCGCGTCGGTACTACCTGCGCGGCGGGTAGTGAGTGTGACTTTATCGGCAATAATAAATGCCGAATAAAAGCCCACACCAAATTGACCAATCAAATTAGCGTCTTTGGCTTCATCGCCACTCAAACTTTGAAAAAACTCTTTGGTACCCGATTTCGCAATCGTGCCGATATTCGCAATTACCTCATCGCGGCTCATGCCGATGCCATTATCGCTAATGGTCACGGTGCGAGCTGCTTTATCGAAGCTAATTTGAATTTTTAATTCAGCATCATTTTCGTACAATGCGCTATTCGCCAACGCTTCAAAACGTAACTTATCCGCTGCGTCAGAGGCGTTAGAAATCAACTCACGCAGCACAATTTCTTTATTGCTGTACAGCGAATGAATCATCAACTGCATCAATTGTTTGACTTCTGCCTGGAATTCTAATTTTTCACTGACTGGTTTTTCTGCTGCCATTTTTAATCCTTTTTTTTGCGTTAAACTTGTTCATTCGTAAATTGGGTCGCAATCGCATATTTCAAGCGCAAACTCGATTTTTGGAGATAGAAAGATATTTGGAGATAAAAATGGCAGAATTACATATCACGACAATTGATGCTAACCACTATCAAGTGCAAGTAGTATCAAGCACAACGACTAATCATAATGTGACTGTACAGCCAGATTACGCGCAAAAACTGTCATCTGGCACCATGAGTACCATTGATTTAATTCATAAATCTTTTGAATTTTTACTGGCACGCGAATCCAATACCAGCATTTTACGCAGCTTTGATTTAAGCGTGATTGCACGCTACTTTCCAGAGTACGAGCGTGAAATGAGCAAATAAAAAGTTTACGAATAAAATAAAACTTAAGCACAAAATTGTGTAAATTGTCATCCAACTGTTAAATAAATATGCTATAAAAGCATATGAAAAACGATAATACTGTTTTAATAGAAACTTTATTGGCCGCTATAGACTTAGGTTCTAATAGCTTTAGATTGGAAATTGGCCGCTTTGAAAATGGCCAAATTCAGCGTGTGGATTATTTAAAAGAAACCGTGCGCCAAGGTGGCGATTTAGATGCAGAGCGCAATTTAAAACCCGAAGCCATTGAGCGCGGACTGAAATGTTTAGCCCGTTTTGGCGAGGTAATAAAAGGCTTTCCCAAGCATCACGTGCGTGCTGTAGCCACACAAACCTTACGTGAAGCCAAAAATCGCGATGTATTTTTGCGCCAAGCCAAAAAAGCACTCGGCTTTGATGTGGAAGTAATTTCAGGCGTAGAAGAAGCACGCCTCATTTACGAAGGTGTTAGCCGATTATTGCCACAATCAGACGAACGGCGCTTAGTGATTGATGTTGGCGGCCGCTCAACTGAATTCATTTTAGGTCATCAATTAACTGCTGAAACAACCGATTCTTTGCGGGTAGGCTCAGTAGCATGGTCGCTCAAATATTTTGCCGATGGTCAACTCAGTGAACGTAATTTTGAACGTGCTGAGATAGCCGCGGAATCATTTTTAGACGCTGTTGCAGACGTATATCATAACAGCCACTGGGATGTTGCCTATGGCGCATCTGGCACCGTAGGCGCGGTAGCAGAAGTATTAAGCTATGCGGGTTTTGATGAGCATTACATTAGTCGTGAAGGTTTGGCTTGGCTGCGCCACCAACTGATTAAAGCCAAAACCATTGATAAGCTAGAATTGGCCGGCTTAAAAGAAGACCGCAAAGCCGTCATTGCAGGCGGCTTAAGCATATTAATTGGTATTTTTGATTTACTTAAATTAAACACGTTGGTAGTGGCAAAAGGTGCATTGAGACATGGCTTGCTCTATGACCTAATTGCAGAAGAAACCGACCAAGCAGAAGACTTATGCGACACCTCAATCACGCATCTACTGACGCGTTTTGGCGTCAATAAACAACATGCAGGCAATGTTAGCAAAGTAGCATTAAGCTTTTTTGACGCATTATTGCCCACATTGAACATTCCAGATGACAACCTATACGGCTTAGATAAACACCGCCAAATATTAGGCTGGGCAGCGCAATGTCATGAGATTGGTGCGGCTATTTCACATAGCGACTCACAACGTCACGGCGCATACATACTCGACAATACCGAGTTAATGGGTTTTGCGCAAAGTGAGCTACATGCACTAAGTTTATTGGTGCTTGGGCACTATGGGAAATTGCGCAAACTGGAGGCTGACTTTGAAGACGATGGCTTTATCTCGCAACTGATGTCGCTGCGTTTAGGTGTGATTTTTTGCCATTCTAGAAATTTTCCTGTCCTTAAAAATATTCGATTTGAACGGTCTGACAGATCCTTCTTTCTCACATTGCCTAGTGCATGGCAAAAGGCTTTTCCACAAACCTGCTATTTATTGGAAGAAGAAATTTTAGCTTGGCAAAAAACCAATTGGAGCTTAGTCGTTTCAACGCCTGATTAATTAGTAACGATAAGGCTTAAGACACAAGCTGCGCTTAAGTTTATATTTTTTAATCCAAGTGATTTGACATTTAATTTAAACGGTATAAACTGTTTATATCGTTTAGTTGTTTCATTATTTACCAGAGGAGTTAAATCATGTCAAAAATTTCGCCCATGCAAGCTGCTGCGCTTGGCATTAAAACCAATCCCACTAAACCTGCGGCAGCAAAACCTATGCCAAAAGCAGCCACAGTAAAGCCAGTTTTGGCAAAAATCAGCATTAAACCAGCGGCAACCGTAGTAGCACCTAAAAAAACAGTGCCTAATACCGTCAGTGTAAAACCAGCAACAGTGGCAAAACCCAGCCCAAAACCAGCTTTAAAAGTTGCTACCAAGCCTAAAGCAGATCACACCAAAAAAGACAAAAAAAATGATCATAAGCATGACAGCAAAAAGGATGACAAAAAAGCGAAACCAGAAAAAGCCAAAGTTGAAAAAGTAAAAATGGAGCGTGATAGCTTCACCATGCCTAAAGATGAATATGCACAATTAACCTTGTTAAAAGCCCGTTTAACCTCAATGGGTCAGCCAGCCAAGAAAAGTGAATTGTTGCGTGCAGGCATTAAGTTATTAGCGGCGATGAGCGACAATACACTTAAAACCACTTTGGCAAAAATACCTGTGATTAAAACAGGCAGACCAAATAAATAGATTGATTTAAAACTGAATCAAAGCAAGCTTGGTATCTGTACGGTATGAATGATATAGCGTACTGAAACAGCTTCTTCTCTAGTTTTATCCTGAGTCCTATCTAGGCGCAACCACCAAATTGCGCCTTTTTTAATAGCCAACTCTTTAGTATGCCCTTTCTCAAAAAGTCCAAGCAAATGTGCGGCTAATTGTCCAAGCCATGGCTGATGTCCAACCAGCACAAGACTGTCACACGAATTGGTTTGCGCGATGCTGGCTAGCACCGTATTTAAACTCGCACCTGGCTTTAAAGCCTGACTAATATTGATTTTGCACAACTTATGTACATCTTGTAAGGCCTTTGCGGTTTGAAAAGCTCTTAAGGCAGGGCTGCATTGTAATAGTGTCGCCTTGGGCAACTGTGGCTTAAGCCATGTCGCCATATCCGCGGCCTGGCGTTGGCCTTTTTGTGTGAGGGCGCGTTGCATATCATTTTGTACCATGTCGTCGCCATCAAATAGATCTTCAGCTTGTGCATGGCGCCACAAAATAATATGTTCAGGCATCACACTCATCGAATATCAACTGGCGAATAGCGCTTAATTAGCTGTTTTTGCGCACTATGAACAGTAGCGCCATGTTTAAAAGCATTATTTTTCTGATTGACCAGCTGATACTGTCCTTGCGGTATTTGCACCCATGCGTCGTCGGTATCCGCCAAATAGGGCAATAAACATTCTTGCATAATCCTTTGTTGCATATCAGCCTGTTTAATAGGCCAAGCAATTTCAATGCGTCGCAGCATATTGCGGCTCATCCAATCGGCACTCGATAGCCACATTTTTTTACTTTGTGCGCCTTCTTTATTGGTGGTTTCAAAATAAAAAACGCGAGAATGCTCTAAAAATCGCCCAACGATTGAACGCACGCGAATACGGCCATCTACGCCCTGCGCATCAATAGGCAAGATGCAGGCACCACGTATAATTAAATCAATCTCAACCCCTTGTTTAGCAGCCTCAATTAGCGCACGCACTAATATTTCATCCGTTAGCGAGTTCATTTTGGCGACAATTCTAGCTGGTTGGCCCGCCATTGCGGCTCGTTTTAAAACATCAATATGACGCAGCATGGTGCGTTGCAAATTAAATGGCGCTACTAATAATTGCGACATGCGCGGCAAGGCAAGCTGGCTGGTTAAGTGCCTAAACACATATTCCAGCTCTCTTGTAAGCGTGATATTGCTCGTTAGCATGCAAATATCGGTGTACAACTTGGCAGTATTGGCGTTGTAATTACCGGTGGACACATGCGCATAACGCTTGATACGGCCACCTTCTTTACGCATCACCAGCAACATTTTGGCATGTGTTTTTAAACCTAACATGCCATATACAATTTGCGCGCCAATGGCCTCTAACGATTCTGCCCAGTTAATATTGGTTTCTTCATCAAAACGGGCTTTAATCTCTACCACCACCAACACTTCTTTGCCACGTCGCACGGCCTCTTGTAACAAGTTAAGCATTCGCATATCGCTACCAGTGCGATAAATCGTTTGATGAATGGCGAGCACATCAGGGTCATATACCGCCTCATGCAAAAACGCAATTACAGCATCAAAACTCTCAAATGGGCGGTGAATCAAAATATCGTTAGTTTTAAGTTGAGTAAAAATGGATGTCGATTGCACCAAGGTCTTCGGCCAGCTTGGTTTAAAAGGCGTGAACGCTAGCCGCGTTTCATCTGCTAATGCACTAAGTTGTATTAAACGCCCTAAGTTAACTGGGCCTGACACGCGATATAGCGACGCTGTTGGCAATTTAAATTCAGCCAATAAAAATTCTGCTAATTGATCCGAACAAGTATCGGACACTTC
>JANXWL010000060.1 GCA_025351225.1 Methylotenera sp.
TTGGTGTCTTTTGCAATAGTCTTGGCTTTATCAACAAATACTTTTGCCGCCGCCGCATCACCGCTTGCAGCCTTGGTTTGCGCTAATCCAATATCTGCTTTGGCCTCAAAATAAGTACCGCCTTGATCGTTGCTAAATTTAGCTAGGTTGGCATAGGTTTTTTCCGCGCTTGCGTAATCTTTCGCTGCTATATAAATATCACCAAGTGCTAGGTTTGCATTCGCGTATTGGTCAAGCGTGCCAGCTTTTTTCTGCATATTAACTGCTTTAATTTGGTGTTCAATCGCTTTATCATACTCGCCTAAAGCTTTGTATGTAGTCGCAAGACGCTCTAAACTATCGGCGCGCTCGTTGTCATTCATTACAAGCTTATAACCCGCCAAGTTGCTAGTTAGCGCTGTATTTAAGTCTTTATTTTGTGCTTGCGCTTCAGCCATTAAATTAAGGCTGATACGTTTGTATTTATCATTTTTTTCTAGCTCACAAACCTTAATACTTTTTTCGTAAGCGGCAATGGCTTCTGCATTTTTATTGTTATCTTTGTGCAAGTTACCTAAAAATAAATACGAAATAATTTCTTCAAACCCATCCGTCGTATTGGCGGCTGAAGCCTCTAATACGCTTACAGCCTCGGCATATTTGCCTTGCGCTCCCAGCGCTCTGCCTTTGCATTGCAAACCATCATGATTTTTAGGGTCTAATTTCAACAAATCAGTCGAGGTTTTAACTGCGGTGTTTAAGTCACCTTTACTCAGCGCTGCAGTGCATTCACCTAGTTTTTCAGCAACATCTGCCGTATTAGCATTTGCCGATAAGCTAAATAAAAACAATGAATTAACGATTAAAATTAATGTGACTTGTTTTAATTTTACGTGTGATATTTTTTGTAATTGCATGTCGATTCAAGCCTATTTAAAAAATTGTTGTTTGTGTTGTGCTAATGTCTTTCGTTTCCAACTCAGACTCACTTTGAGCAAAATTAGTTGCTGCCTTTGGCGTCTTTTGGTGCGTAGTGGTGTTTTTTAACAAAGCCAACAAGTCTGCCTCATTAATCACTGGCACGTCCAACTCTTGCGCTTTTTCTAACTTGCTGCCTGCATCGCTACCCGCCACCACATAGTGCGTTTTTTTAGAAACGCTACCACTCACCTTGCCGCCAGCAGCCTCTATCAAGGCTTGCGCATCATCGCGACTTAAATTGGGCAGCGTACCTGTTAACACTAAAGTTTTGCCAAGCAGCGCACCACAAGCCGTTTGTTTACCAGCGGTTTCAGGCCATTGCACACCCAATTGCTGCATAGATGCTATCACTTGGCGATTATGCGGCTCGCCAAAAAACTGTAAAATCGATTCCGCAACAATTGGCCCAACATCGTTTACTTGCAACAAAACCTCAACATCTGCACTAAGCAATGCTTGCAGGCTGCCAAAGTGCGACGCTAAATCTTTCGCAGTAGCCTCACCCACGTTGCGAATACCCAAACCGTAAATAAAGCGTGCCAATGTGGTTCGCTTACTTTTGTTTAACGCATCAATCACGTTTTGGGCTGATTTCTGCCCCATTCTCTCCAAATTGGCCAGCGTGGCAACATCAAGCTTGTAAATATCATCTAACGATTCAACTAAGTCTGCCTCGACCAATAAATCTGCTAGCTTTTCGCCCATACCTTCAATATTTAAAGCGCGGCGGCTGGCAAAATGCGTAATGGCTTGCTTACGCTGGGCTGGGCAAATTAAACCGCCTGTGCAGCGTGCTATCGCTTCATCTGCCGAGCGTTCAATGTGCGAGTCGCATTCTGGGCAAGTCATTGGCATGGTAAATAAACGTGCGTCTTGTGGCCGATTTTCTAGTACCACAGAAACCACTTCTGGAATAACATCCCCTGCCCGCCTTACAATCACTGTGTCGCCAATACGAATATCTTTGCGGCGCAACTCGTCTTCGTTATGCAAAGTGGCATTGGTTACAGTTACACCGCCCACAAACACCGCTTTAAGACGTGCTACGGGCGTAATAGCACCAGTGCGGCCTACTTGCACGGTAATATCTTCTACTAGCGTTGTGGCTTCTTCTGCGGGATATTTGTGTGCCACTGCCCAGCGTGGCGCACGCGATACAAAGCCAAGTTCATTTTGCTGCATAAAGCTGTTTACTTTATACACCACGCCATCAATATCAAAAGGCAAGCTAGCGCGTTTTGCGCCAACTTCAGCATAATACGTCCGCAGGCCATCTACATTTTGTTTAACCGTGCGTAAATTACTGACAGGAAAGCGTAAAGCAGCTAAGTAATCCATCGCTTCAGCATGTGAGTGTAATGCAGGCTCGCCAATAGCCTCACCTAGTCCATAGGCAAAAAAATGTAGAGGGCGCGTCGCAGTAATCTGTGGGTCAAGCTGCCGCAAGCTGCCGGCAGCTGCGTTGCGTGGATTAGCAAACAGTTTGGCACCGGCTTTTTCTTGATTCAAATTTAACTGCTCAAAATCACGCTTTAGCATCAGCACTTCACCGCGTACCTCCAACAATTGTGGGGGGTAGGCAGTAGCTAATTTGGTAGGAATCGCCCGAATGGTGCGCAAATTATGGGTCACATTTTCACCAGTATAGCCATCACCACGCGTCGCACCCTGCACAAACAAGCCATTTTCGTATGTCAATGTAATCGCCAAGCCATCAAATTTAGGCTCAAGCGCATACTCAACCGATTCAACCCCCAAACCCTCACGAATGCGCTTATCAAATGCAGTCAGTTCATCATCACCAAAAGCATTATTAAGTGACAGCATGGCTTGACGATGCGTAACGCTATTAAACGCACTTAAAGCGCTGCCACCAACGCGCTGCGTGGGCGAATCTTGCGTAATAAGTTGAGGGAATTGTTGTTCTAAATCGACCAGCTGGCGATACAAACCATCATATTCACTGTCAGAAATAGTGGGCGCATCTAGCACATAATATTGATAATCGTGCCGTGAAATTTCTTCTGCAAGTTCGGCCACTTGCTTTCGTGCTGCTGCTAAATCTAACATGTGCGGAACAAAACTAATTAAACGCGAAGTAAAATCAATAAAGAGGTTTAGCTGAAAAGGCGCATGCTTGCTGGGCTGCCAGGCATAATGCCGCGCGCTACCATTGTGGCATGAATCACCTTTAGTTGCTGTCTGATTTTTTCAATTTGCAAATCGCCAAGCGGTTTTTGGTTATCATCAACCAAGCGAGCATTTAAGCTACTGGCCATTTTTTGCGCCACGCCTATCATTTGGTTAAACACTTGCTCGCAGTTGGTGACTTTAGGAATCTCTATTTGAAAAGTGACACTTTTAAGTACATTGGTGCGCAAATTCTCAGCGGTAAATGCTTGATTATTAGTATCAATTAACACAAACAATGGTTCTTGCTTAGCATTATTCAGACAATAAAATTTACCATCAGCCATTAGCGAAAGCCCGCTTGCTTCGGCTAAGCCTTTAAATTTTGTACCATGTATAGGCGTATCAGTTTGCGCAAGGTGTACGCTAATCAGCTGATCCACCTCAATAGAAAACTGATCCAACTCAATTGCGCGCTGCAAGGCGTCGCCATTGCCTTGCCACTCTACGTGAGCGTTCAAACTTAACCCAGCATCTTCTACTGCAAACTGAAATTTATTCAACAGATTTTTTGCAACAGGTCCGCCACGATCTGCAAGCTGCAAGCTACAAGCCACTTGCTTAAAGCTTGTTTTAGGCACATTTTCATTGATTAGATGCCATTTGTCTTCGTTATCTAAACCGTGCAATAGCATGGGCAAACCCATATCTGCAATACCTGTTTTTAGAGTCTCTAGGTCATTTGCACTGATGTTTTTAGTGGCATATAAAATTGCGATTAAATCAATTTGTTGGTGCGTTACTTCGGGCAAATTAACCTGCAAACCCTTTAATTGCTCGTGCAAAGATGCTTTTACAATGGGCTCAGCTTCCGTTTTTTCACCAGAGTGCTGATCAACAGATGGCTGCAAATCAGCCCAATCTTCATCTGAATCAACAAAAGCGTCATGCTGAACAGTAGGTAATTTAGGCTCTGCGCTGTGTAAGTGAGCCGATTCTGCTTCGTCCCTCAGCTTTTGCGTAATTGGACTAGGTGTTGGACTGAGCTTGGCTGCTAAAATAGCATCTAAAGGCTTGGTTTTGTTGGTAGCGGAGGAAAGTTCTTTTTCTACATAAGCATCTGCGTCAATGTAAAAATCATCAGCTAGCACATCTTTTTGCGGCACAATAAACTCACTGCTAACTTCTTTACGCAATTTTTTCTCTTGCATCCAGTTGTAAACAACAACCGCTGCAATAATGAGTGCACCCAAAATTATTAATGCTATTTGCAAATCTGACATATTTTTATTTTACTTCCAAACACAACACTTTTTTCATTTTTTATTCAAAACTTACTTTTTAATACTTAGGCCTGCATTTCTAGAGCAGCATCAATATCCACATCAACTATACGTGAAACACCAGATTCCTGCATGGTAACACCAATGAGTTGCTGTGCCATTTCCATCGTGATTTTATTGTGCGAAACAAACAAAAACTGTGTTTTTTCACTCATTTTTTTAACCATACTACAAAAGCGCTCGGTATTGCTATCGTCCAGCGGCGCATCCACTTCGTCCATCAAACAAAATGGCGCAGGATTTAACCTAAATAATGCAAACACCAGCGCCAGCGCAGCCAGCGCTTTTTCGCCACCACTAAGCAGTTGAATCGTTGTATTTTTTTTGCCTGGCGGCTGCGCAAATACTTGCAGGCCTGTATCCAAGATTTCATCGCCTAATAATTCAAGCCTGGCTTGACCACCACCAAATAGCGTCGCAAATAGTTCGCCAAAATGCTGATTAGCTGCGTTAAAAGTTTGCATCAATTTATCGCGCGTTTCGCGGTCTATTTTTTTTATGGCATCCTCTAGCGTTGCTGTGGCTTGCGATAAGTCTAGCATCTGACTATCCAAATACGTTTTGCGTTTGGTTTCAGTTGCCAGCTCTTGAATCGCTGCTAAATTCACCGCGCCAAGCTCGCTAATTTGCTGCTGTAGTTGGCTGGTTTTACGCACCAATTCAGTTGTTTTGGTGTTTTCAGCTAAATCGGCCGATAACAATTCCTCACTTTGACCATTTTCTAGCAAACCAGCCATACATTGCTCAAAATGCAAGCGTGCTTGTTGCTCGTTTAAACGGCTTTGCTCAACGGCATCACGCATGGGATATAGTTGATGCTCGTTTTGCATGCGCGTACGCTCTAATGCTTGCAATTGCGTTTCTGCAACCACCAAATTGTTGCGGGCCTCAACCAAAGCTGTTTCGCGTGCTTGTTTAGCGTCAATTGCTGCAACCAAATTAGTTTTCAATGTTTCCATTGGTGTTAATTTTAAGGTTTCTTCTGCCTCAATTTGACGCTTCAAAAATGCAATTTTTTCTTCACTACTTACATTAATTTTATTATTTAATTCATTGATATTATTATTAATTAGCTTTAAATTAAAGAACACTTCTTGATGGGCTTTTTCGGCTAATTGAATCGTATCGCGCGAGGCTGAATACACTTGCTCCGCTTGCTGCTTAGCCGTTATATCGCTATTTTTCGTGGCTTCCAACTCACCTAAGTGTGCACTAATTGCTTGGCTAGCCGCTTGCTTGTTATTTGTATCTAAGGTCAGTTGTGCCAGTTTTGCATTAGTGGTGGCAATATCAGTCTGAATGCTTTTTTCGCGCTCGCTTGCAGCCAGTTGCGCTTGCTGTAATTTTGAAAACGCCAGCTGTGACTGATGCAACACATTCGTTGCAATTTTAAACTGCATATTTTCATGTTGTTGTTGCTGGCGAGCAAGCTGCAGCTTACTTTCTGCGTTTTTAAGCTGTTCTGATGTTGCTTGCAATTGTTGCTGTAAACTAGGATGAATTTTTTGCAAGGTTTCCAACTGCTGCTGCCGCTCCAGCACGCCGTGCAAGCTGGAGTTTTCGCCGTGATAGGCCACGCTATGGCGGCCAAACACATCGCCTTGCTGATTGACCAAGGTTTCTCCCAAGTTAAGATGAGCAATACTTTTTTGTACATCATAGCCAGCAGGCAGCAAATATGTGCCTGCCAGCCAATCTGCCAATATCGGCTGCAAGTCTGCATCGCAATCTTTAACCACGCTAATTAAGGATGTCAAACCTGCATTTGGTTTGCTTGAGCTCTCATTTCTTGAGTTTCTATTTTCAGTCGCTCTGTAGCCCAATACCAAAGCACCTGGTGGACGATTGCTTATGTCGCTTTTATTGAAAGACTCTTTGTTTGAGATTAAGGCATTTAATTTTGCGCCTAAAATCGCCTCTAGCGCCACGCTCCAAGTTTCGTCAATTTTGATTTTTTGCCACAAATGCGCGCTATCTTTCATGCCTTGGCTGGCCAGCCAGTCGCTTAATTTACCTTGCGAATTAAGCGATTGTTGCATTTTTTGCAGTGATTGCATTTCAGCTTCGGCCGCATTGTTGGCGCGCTGTGCTTGATTTTGTGCCTCGCGTAGTTGATTAATTTCCGCTTGTAGACTGACCTCATCGGCACGAAGCTTTTGCAAATTAGTTTCAATCACTGCAATACCTTGCTGGGCAGAATATAAAGCAGTTTCGTGGCTTTTTAGTTGCGCCGAATCGGGTAGCACCAAGCGCGCCAAATCGCCTTCAAAACGTTGCAAACGCTGCTTATTTTCGGCGATGCTTTGGTTTAAATAATGGATATTGCTGTTTTCAATTTGAATACGTTGATTAGCATCACTTAAGGCTTGCTGGCTTTTTTGCGCCGCGTCATTGGCAGCTTTTAACAACGTCTCTTTCTCGGGCAGCGTTTGCTTTAGTGACTCTAGCGCATATTTGGCCTGTTCTTCATTGGTGGTAGCCGTGGCAAGCTCAGCTTGTTTTTGAATTAAATCCGCTTGCAAAGCCTCGCTGGTGTTGATGTTACGCTCAAGTGAAGTAGACAATTGTTGCAATTGCTGCGTCATACGTTCACGTGCTTCTACGTTTTGTTTCACTTGATTTTCTAGGTTGGAAACCTCGGCATTAGCCTCGTAATACGCCGCTTGCGCCTTATTAATGCCCTCACTGGCTGCATAATGCGCTTGGCGGCTTTGCTCTAATTCGTTTTCACTTTTGCGCAGCTCGGCCATTTGCGCCTCAAGCGCATTCACGAGCTTATCTACTTGTACCTTTGTTTTCTCCCACTCGCGGCTTGCATCACGCTTTTTTAGTAACCATAATTGGCCATCTGCTAGTTTATAGGCGGCTTGCAGGGCATGATACTGCTGTGTCACTACCGCTTGTGATTCTAATTTGGTGATTTGTTTTTGCAGCTCGCGACAAATATCTTCAACCCGCACTAAGTTTTCGCGCGTATCTCGCAAGCGTAATTCGGTTTCACGGCGGCGTTCTTTATATTTACTGATGCCAGCTGCTTCTTCTAGAAACACGCGCAACTCTTCTGGTTTGGCCTCTACAATGCGTGAGATGGTGTTTTGGCCGATGATTGCATAAGCGCGGCCACCCAAGCCTGTGCCAAGAAACAAATCGGCCACATCGCGCCTGCGTACGGCGGTATTATTAATAAAATAGCTAGAGCCTTTTTCGCGCTCAATGACGCGTTTTACCGAAATTTCCGCATATTGGCTCCATTCGCCTGCTGCACCGCCTAAGCTGTTATCAAAAATTAGCTCGGCCGAGGCGCGCGATATAGGCTTACGGTTGGAGGAGCCATTAAAAATTACTGCATCCATCGCATCGGCACGCATTTCTTTAGCAGATGATTCACCCAATACCCAGCGCACCGATTCCATGACGTTGGATTTGCCACAACCATTTGGCCCAACAACACCTACACGTTGACCGTGCAAATGAATGGTGGTAGGGTCTACAAACGATTTAAAGCCAGCAAGTTTTAAGTGAGTTAAGCGCAATGGGTTAGGTTATGTTTTTATAAAATAATTTAAGTGAAGTCTAATGCAAATTTACGTGCAAAATTACGGTAACGTTTTATAATATCGCTATTATTTGATATGAATGCCAATATGTCTAGCACCAACTTACACGATAGCGTTACTTTACTAGGCGACTTAAGTGCGCAACCCAGTAAAACGCTAGAAACTTTTCCCAACCCAGCACCCAATCGCGATTTTCATATCCATATGGAGATACCCGAATTTACTTGCCTGTGCCCAAAAACAGGCCAGCCCGATTTTGCGGTAATTACTTTGGACTACATTGCCGACCAACTTTGTGTCGAGCTAAAAAGTTTAAAGCTTTATATTGTTTCATTCCGCAACGAAGGCTGCTTTCACGAGGCTGTAACCAACCGTATTTTGGATGATTTAGTAAAAGCCACTCAGCCTCGATTTATGCGCGTAACAGCCAAGTTTTTTGTGCGTGGCGGCATCTTTACCAACGTAGTTGCCGAGCACCGAAAAACTGGTTGGCAAGCACAATACAAAGTGGATTTATTACAATTTGAATCGCAAAGTAATACACGCGGCTAATTGGTGATTTAAATAAGCCACTTAAATAAGTCTCGCGCCAATAAATTCATTGACAATTACCCTGCCCCTCATTACTATTGCGCCTTCTCGAATTGTTGCTAATTTAAGAACCCAAATTTTTAGTAACGCGGGGGTATAGCTCAGCTGGGAGAGCGCTTGCATGGCATGCAAGAGGTCAGCGGTTCGATCCCGCTTACCTCCACCAAATTTGTGGTTAAATGCGGCAGTTTCATTTTAGAAAAAGCAGCAAATAGTGTAAAATATTACATGTTGTTTCGGTTTAAATTCCAAGGTCCCCATCGTCTAGAGGCCTAGGACACCTCCCTTTCACGGAGGCGACCGGGGTTCGAATCCCCGTGGGGACGCCAAGTCATTGATTTATAAGGCTTTTTTCACAAAACGTTAGTAAATATCAAAAATCGGTACTGATTTCGGTACTGAAATATTTATTAATGACAAAATCAAAAAATCTACAGCAAGCGCCCAGCGGTATCTATTTCTTACGAATTCAACGTAATGGTAAAGATCGCCGTATCTCACTCAAAACCAGTGATTTTGATCAAGCTCAATTCGCAGCTCAAATTCTCCATGCTACACTCTCGAACATGAAAATTGATCCGAATAAAATCAAAGATTGGACGCTAGAAACCACCGATGGCGGCAACATCAAAATTAAGACTGAAAACAATGACGAAGATCGGGCAAGCGCCCTAGAAGCCGTAAAGATTATTGTTGATGGTAGACAAGCCAAAGACACTTATAAAAGCACCATCCAAAGCCGCTTAACAAAAACTTTGGGTGAAGCAATTCTTGAATATACCCCATTTTTAGAAAAGTCCGACACCGCGCTCAAAACCAAACGCATGGCCGAATCTACCCTCTCGGATTTAGCTAAAAGGCTTGGCGGCAGCTTCAACATGCATTTGTTGAATGATCAGATAATTGAAGATAAATGGCTAGACCCCCGCCTTAAAAATGTTGCGAAAACCACGGCAAAACGTGATCTAACGTTTGTACGTGGATTCGTTAATTGGGCAAGCGATAAAAAGCGCAAATACTGCCCTGCCCCACTCACCCTCACCGTAGAAGCAAGGGGCGAGAATTGGGACTATTATTCAGTTAATGACCTAAAACTAATCTTTGATAACTTACCAAACGAAACCAAAGAAGCTTGGCAGTTCTGGATTCCACTGATCGGGCTTTTCACCGGAGCGCGCATATCTGAGATCGCGAGTTTGAAAGTTGAAAGTTTCATTGAAAAAAATGGCATCAAGGCCATGAGATTAGAAGGTACTAAAACAGAAGCAAGTAACCGAACCGTGCCGATTCATCAAGACTTAATCGCGCTTGGTCTTTTGGACTATGTCGCGACCAGGCACAACTCCAGAAAAATCTATTTATTCGAGATCAAAAACCACAATCAAAATGGGGCAGGAGCAACCGCTAGTAAGTGGTTCACCAAGTTTAAACGTAACATTAAACTGGGTGGCGATCGTAAAGTGTTTCACAGCTTCCGCCCTACCTTGGTTGATCATCTTCGGCAAGCTGGCGTGGATTTTGAAGCACGCTGTCAGTTTGTTGGGCACGATTCTGGCGGCGGCGTACACAACAAAATTTACGGTAGGAATGAGCTTAATCTTACAATCATAAAAAATGAAGTCGTGGATAAGATCAACTGGCAAAAGTATTGTGGTTGGCTACCTGACCTCATAAAATTGAAAGAAAAAGCAGATATTTTCATTAAATAATAGAACTGATGTACTCAATGAGTATATTAAGCAATTGATTTTAAACATAAATATATTGACAGGCTCAATATATTAATTAAAAATACTCAGTAACTCGGCCGTGGCCATGCACAAGTTAACCGACCCTCTTAACTTAGCCTCACAGCGTTACCCCGCCCGCTTATTTACGTTAATTTCTTGGTCGGAAGAAATGTAGATAGGCGGGCTTTTTCATGTCTCTAGTTTACGCGCCAGAAAAATTCAAATTTATCCCATATGTAAAAAGTTTTGATTTAAATGATGGGATTAAAAATAAAAATAAAAAGAGAAGGCTTTCTCCAACTCAAATAAGGCTGTATGGCTATATTTACTCTTGGTTCGAGGCAGGCTATTTTTGCGAGGTTAGTGAGGTAAAGATATCTGAGTATCTCGGCTGCGCAACCTCGACAGTAGAAGTGGCTATCAAACGACTTGAGGAGCTAGGCTGGGTACACGTAGAGCATGGCAAAAGGCCTGATCGATCGGCCAAGAACGAATGTAACGTCTACACCATCAAGCGCAAGCCAAAGGCGCTTAAAACGGTCAAAGCTGAAAAGAAACCCATTGAAGCGGTGGCTGAGGCCACGCCCAAGAAAACCGAAGCTGAAATTAAAAACAGTACTATTTATGCTATTAGCAAGATGATGAACCAAATTAATATCAATTACGACGACAAAAAGTGGATTGAGCAGCGCTTGAGGGGCTATTAGTAATTTAGTACCCCGATTTTCGGGGTCATTTATGGTAAACCATTATATATTATAGTTTCCCGTAAATTTTTTTGGTAAACATTCAAACCTTGCCCGCTAAAAGCGGGCTTTTGTATTCATGGAGACACGAGCGCTGCTTCGCGCGCATTCCAACAAGGGGATGGTGTTACATCCCCTTACGCGGCGCGCCATGGCGCTTGCTAAAGTCAAGAGCTGACAACAAAACTCCTTTGCAGTCGTTTTATTGAAAACCTTAAGTTCAAAAGATTTTGTGTATTTACAAGCTGAAAGCCTGAGTTGAGCAAAGCGAGCGAAGGACTTGAAGCAAAGGCCAGCGCGGCCTCTCGCGCGAAGCGGTAAAGTTGACGAGGGGGTGCCGCCGAGGGCGGCTTTGGGGGGCGAGTAGCCCCCCCGTAAAATATGATAATTTTTAAAAAAATTTATCACTAACCACGAGCGATTCTCGCAAAACATCGTTTTTTATATGCAAATTAACGATTTAACAATTATTTTAATATCATCAAATACCAGATCAAGCTTTGGCCGTTTAATGCCAAACTCCAAGCCATTCCACACCTAAAGTTCATTCAAAAATAGTCAATAATATATCGTTTATATAGTACCTTATAAACGATATTTTATGTTTATAATCAGTAATTTATGATTGACATTTAATTTAATTTATGAGACAATAAAAGTGTCGGAATAATATATATCAAAGGAAAAATATGAAAAATACTAACTTACCAAAGGATGACAATATCAACGACTGGTTATGCGAAATCGGTTCTTATACCCAAACCTACAAATTAAAAACAAACGTCATTTCGATCCACGGAGCTCGGATAGAAGTTGGTGAAGCACGCATTTGGCAACTCATTGGAACAGTAAAATTTATTGGAATCATGCACATAACTGATAATGTAGTTCTAGAAGTTGTGTGCGGAAAATCACTGAGAGAAATGATCAAAGACTCGACTCTGGTCAATGCTGAATAAAAATGAACATTCAAATTCAAATTTGTGAGTATCAAAAAGAGATTATAAATAAGATCGCAGCTTTTCATCATTGCACCTCAGAAGAGGCGGCGCAGGGGGTTTGGGATGAACAGCTGAGTGACTTCGCTCAGTTGCTTGAGCGTATTGAAAATGACCTTGCGGAAGCACAGCGAAAAGCCTTTTATATTGTGAAATAACACAATGATAAACCGCGCCGATCTATCACCGACCAAGCCATACCGAGATGTGTCTGGCGCGCTGACAATGTGCGCCATATGCGCGGCTTCGTCTATTTGCATATCTGGTCTGATCATTGATCAGTTTCACATTTTTGATGAATCATTTTATACCCACACTAAAACCTTGATTTTTCATCATGATTATTATTTTGAGTTTATCAAACACAATAAGCTTAAGGCGCTCGCTTTCTACGCCCTGCCGGTCATATCATCCATAGCAAGCGCGATATGGGCATGGCTATATTTCGGCAGGATCATAAACCCAGTCATTCATATCCGCGGTCGCCAATTGTGGCGCGGTCGCGAAGCGCGCCGCAAGGCTGAGCTAGCTTGCAAAAAAATGTTGAGCCAAAGCAAGTTCGGCGTTGATCTACTGGAAGGTCTAGGAATTAGCCGCGACCAACTACTCAAATCAATCTTGGTGTGCGGGGCGCAAGGCGGGGGCAAAACCGTTTTTATCAATCAGCTACTACTTAGGCTGATTGATCTGAATCACAAACTGGTGATTTTTGATCCGACAAAAGGTGACTACAGCAGATGGGTTCCGATGAGCGCGGGGCTGTGTTTAATCTCAAGTACAGACTCGCGAAGCCTTCATTGGTGGCTGGGTTTCGACCTAACCGACGAAGCGGACGCGGCTGCGTTCGCCGAGGGGTTAGTCGCAGAAAGTGCCGATCCTTTGTGGAGCAATGCAGCCCGCCTTATTTTGGTTGGAATCATCGTTCACTTACAAAAAAAATACGGAACGAACTGGAGTTGGGGTGAGCTAAGCGATTGTTTAGTAATGGAAATGGAAGATTTGCATGAGCTTCTAAAAACCAGTTACCCGCCCGCTGCCACTTTCGCAGATCCAGCCTCAAAAACCAGCCAAAGCATGGAAAAGAATTTAAAGGCCTTTACCGCAAACATCACTAGGTTGGCAACCACTTGGTCAAAAATTGACAAGAAAAAGCGCTTTAGTTTCAAGCACTGGTTGGACAATGACAATACCAAACACCGTCGTCTGGTTATCCAAATGAACCAGCGGGACGCGAGCTTGGGCGCATCAATCAGCCGCGCGATCGTTTCATACTCAACAAATCACATTGCATCATTAGAATTTCCAGAGTCTGGCGACAGAAGCTTAGGGTGGATTCTGGACGAAGTGCCGCAATTTCGAAAACTCGAATCACTTATAAAACTGAACGAAATCGGGCGTAGCAAAGGCGTTTACGTGCTGGTTGGGTTCCAAGACTCCAGCCAAATCAGTCAAATCTATGGGCGGGAGGAGCTGCAAAAATGGTCTGCTCTTTTTGGCTTAAGGATTTTCCCGCAGGTGGTGGGAGCAGACAGCCAGCAATGGGTCTGCCAGCAGGTTGGCGATAGAGAAGTCCAGTTCAGAAACAAAACCGTCAGCGGACAAGGAATGGGTCAAGTCAATGTGAGCTCTAGCTACTCTCAACCTACAAACATTCCAGTTATTTTACCCAGCGAACTGGAGCTTTTTGGTAAAACCAAAAATGGCATCGAAGCGCTTTTTTTAGGCCTTGGCAAAGACGCTCTCGCCCTCACCATCCCATTCCCAAAAATCACAGACATTCGACCCGCGCACGTTTCTTGGCCAAAAGATCAGCCGCAGGTACTGGCTGATACGGACGCGAGTCCGCCTCAGCTCCAGCCATTGGCGCAGCGTGCAGCGCCAAATCCCTCATTGGAAATATTGCCGCCTCAACCACCCGATGCAATCGAAAAGGATAATGATGAAATCCCAGGGCCAGAAGCGGCGAGCGCCACGAAAATCACAATACTGGACATGTTCGAAGATCAACCCACCGCAACCGATGAGCAGATCGACAAAGACGATGCGCTAGAAGAAGCAGCAGGCACAGTCGCTGGAAATGCGATGACCGAGGCCGTAGCCCACGCCATCGGTTTACCGAGCGTCGCCATCGACTTGGTAGAAAATATAGCTGAATTAGGCTTCGAAAATGACGATCAAATCATACAAATTGCAGCAATAACTGAGCCTAAAAAGAAACAGCGCAAACAACGGAAATACGCCGATGAGCTTTAACTTTGAAAAGTCAAAAGCAAGGCAAAAACAACGATATGGGAATCGGTAAACTAATGAGTGAAAGCAAACCGCACGTACGTTCGTCTTTTTTTATGAAGCATAAAAAAGTTCATCAGAAATCAGCATGGTGGAGCATATGCGAATTTCTGATCCGAACTAGAATTGGGAACAAGCTGGGTTTCTGCTCCGCAGAAACTATTATACAAACCGCCCTTCGGTTGTTTGTTGGTTTTTTTAAATGCATTAAGGAGCATCAAAATGGTAAATTTTAGTGATTCAAAAAGATCCACCCGAAAAGGCGGCCGTCCAAAATTAATCACAGAAGAGCGGAGAAGGAACAGCATTCGGCCAGGATTTACGGATGCTGAATTCTTTAAACTCGAAAATAGAGCCGACAACGCTGGGTTGGATCTGGCTGAATTCGTGCGTAGATTAGCCCTAAATAAACAATTTATATCTGTGCCAGAAATAAACCGCCAAGCGCTTGTTCAGCTTTCACGGATTGGATCAAATCTACACCAAATAACTAAAATTGCCAATTCCACCAAAAGCATTCAACCAACATTCACAGCCTCAATCAACCTGCTAAAACTTGAGCTTGAGAAGATTACACTCGCTATCACACTCAATCCAAATCCAGAAATTGATTAACCAATGGCGATCGGTAAATCTACCACTGGGCACGGCTTCAAGGGCGTCTGCAATTATGTGCTTAACAAAAAAGACGCCGAGTTCCTGTACGCCCGAGGCGTCGTGACCGAAAACCCAAACTTAATTGCAAAGCAAATGAGATCCGTTGCAGACATGCGCTCGATTAAAAACCCAGTTTTCCATGCCTATATCTCATTAAAAAATAAAGAGCGCGGAACCGACGAGCAATGGAAATTGGCAGCGGATGCGTTTCTAAAAAATATGGGATTTGACCTTGACCAAACCCAGTACATTGTCGCTCGGCACACCGATGCTGGGCACGATCACGTCCATATCGTCGCAAATCGCGTGATGTTAAACAACGTAGTGGTGTCAGATTTTCAACATAAACAACGGACGCACCAAGCGACAAGAGCGGCAGAACTGGCCGCTGGATTCACCAAATACGAATCCAAAAAAGACCGCCAAATTAGAATGCAAGAAACAAGAAGCACCATTGACGCAGCATTAAAAAGCTCAAAAAACCTACTTGGCAAAGTCGATTACACTCGATTCAAAATCGAGCTCGGAAAGCTTGGAATTGAGCTGGTTGAA
>JANXWL010000074.1 GCA_025351225.1 Methylotenera sp.
ACCTCGGCGACACCTGCAGATAACTCACGCGCAGGCAAAGTTTGCAGCGTATCAATATCAGCCAGCACCAATTTGGGCTGGTAGAATGCGCCAATCATATTTTTACCAAGCGGATGGTTAATGCCTGTTTTGCCGCCAACACTAGAATCGACTTGTGAAAGTAAGGTGGTAGGGATTTGAATAAAGGGTACTCCGCGCAAGTAGGTGGCGGCCGCATAACCTGTTAAATCCCCAATTACTCCGCCACCAAGCGCGATAAGCGTTGTACTACGCTCACAACGGTTTTTAAGTAGCGCGTCATAAATTAAATTAAGCGTTTCGGTATTTTTATAGGTCTCGCCATCGGGTAAAATAATTTCAAGTACGCTAACGCCAGTATTTTTTAATGCTTGTACGAGTTTTGCTAAATACAAAGGCGCAACCGTAGTGTTAGTAACAATCGCCACGTTTTTGCGTTTTAAATGCGGCAAAATTAGCTCTGTTTTTTGTAGCAGGTCACTGCCAATATGAATGGGGTAAGCGCGATCGCCAAGGGCGACGTTAAGAGTTTGCATCATAATGTTTTATATTATAGTCTTGCTAGCGATTTTTCAATTTGGTTGAGTATATGTACAACGGGTTGATTGCCAGTATCAAATATCAACGTAGCCGTTTGTGTGTAAAGTGGGTTACGCTCAGCGTAAAGTTGCTCCAACTTTGTACGAATATCCACATTTTGCAGTAAAGGGCGATGCTTGTCATTGCGCATTCTGTGCCACAGTTCGTGAACATTGGCGCGTAAGTAAATCACTGTACCGCTTGCTTGCAGCAAAGCACGATTTTCTTCTGCAATTACTGCGCCGCCGCCAGTTGCCATGACGATATTGCTAAGCTGGCTCAACTCTTCAATCACCGCTGTTTCACGTTTACGAAACCCCGTTTCGCCTTCTAGCTCAAAAATCACCGGGATTTTTACTCCTGTGCGTTTTTCAATTTCGTGATCCGTGTCGTAAAAAGCTTTGCCTAAATGCTTGGCAAGCAATTTGCCAATGGTGGTTTTACCAGCACCCATTAAACCGATAAAAAAAATGTTATTTGTATTGGCTATCACAATATTCTAACCGCTATCTTTTAAACACAATAAAAAATGCCCATCACGCTAATGATAGGCATTTTAAGGCAAAGCGCGAGTTCTGTCAGCGTTAGCTTAATTAAACTACCTTAAACCTAAACTTTCATCCATTATTTTTGGGGTAATAAAAATAAGTAACTCTGTTCTATCTTCCTGTTTAGTTCTGTGTTTAAACGCATTTCCAATCACGGGCAAATCACCAAAAAAAGGTACTTTATCTACGTCATTACGTTGGGTTTCCTGATAAATACCACCCAATACTGCAGTCTCCCCATTTGCAACTAACACTTGTGTTTGTACGTTTTGCGTATTAATTACTGGTCCATTAGTAGTGGCCTGACCTTGACTATCTTTACTCACAAATAAATCCATAATAATTTTTTCATCTGGCGTAATTTGTGGTGTAACTTCAAGGCTTAATTCGGCCTTTCTAAATGTTGTGGTGCTGGTACCCAATGTAGTGACTGTATATGGTATCTCTACACCTTGCGCTATTTTGGCCTTTTGTTGGTTCGCTGTGGTCACGCGAGGGCTTGATACAACCTTACCGCGTTTATCACTTTCTAGTGCGCTCAGCTCTAGGTTCAGCAACAAACCTGCAGGTAGTCTTAGCAAGCTAAATGCAATACTACCGAAAGCATTATTTACAGGTAAATTTGAATTTAAACCAGTATTGCCATTGATTGTGGCTGTGCCTGTACCTAGGCCTGTACTAACCCCATTACTTAAGGTACCACCTATACTCAGAGCGTTATTTCCACCATCACTTTTTGCTGCATGTTGAACACCAAACCTAGCACCCAGCTCTTTTGCAAACTCATTATCTGCTAATACTAATCTAGATTCAATCATGACCTGTTTTACGGCTACGTCAATTTTATTTATAAACGCTTGAATCTGCTCTAGGTTTTTATCGTTATCTTGTATAAATACCGTATTAGTCCTTACTTCTGCAACAATGCTACCTCGTTTAGATAAAATACCTCTATTGCTTTGATCTTGCCCCCCCGAAGAACCACCTGATTTGCTATCTTCGATTAATTTTTTAAAATCTGCCGCTTTAATGTATTTAAGTGTAAATGCTTCAGTACGTATTGGTGCCAAGTCAGTAATTGCGTTTATAGCTTCTAATTGCGCTTTTTCTTTCGCAGCAACTTCATCAGCAGGTGCAACCGTAATCACATTACCAATTTTTCGCATTGCCAAGCCTTTATTTTGCATAATAATATCCATGGCTTGATCCCAAGGCACATCTTTTAAGCGCAAGGTAATGTTGCCGGTAACGGTATCGCTAGTAATAATATTTAATCCAGTAAAATCTGCAATCACTTGTAGTACTGATCGCACTTCGATATTTTGGAAATTCAGTGATAGTTTTTCACCTGCATAGCCAGGCTTGTTACCTTTAACCAGCTTATTTGGATCTTGAACTAATTGACGCACATCAATAATAAATTTCTTATCGGCTTGATAGGCTGATTGCTCCCACTCGCCTTTAGGCTCAATCACCATACGACCATTTTTACCTTGTTTCATGGTATCTACATACAAAACTGGGGTATTAAAGTTAATCACATTTAGGCGACGTTGCAATTCTGCAGGTACATCGGTATTAGCAAAATCAACAATAATTTGTTTGCCTTTTTGTTTGATATTAATGCCTGTGTTGGCATCAGATAGATCAACAATGATGCGGCCTTCGCCATTTTTACCCCGCGCAAAATCAACATTTGAAATGGTATGTTCTTGATTGCTACTCGCACGAGATTCGGCAAAGCGCGTTTCAGTAGTCGCATTTGCAGCACTAGCTTCGTTACCTTGCAGTGTAATAATCACATCTTTGCCACTTAAAGTAGTGTTGTAACCCACATTCTTAGATAAATTTAACACCATGCGGGTGCGATCTTTAGCCTGCGCCAATGAAACGCTTTTTAGTGCGCCTTGCTCACTTGGAATATTATTTTTGCTCAGACCATTACCAATTTGTGGAAAGTCTAGCGCAATACGTGCAGGATTATTCAGTGTAAAGCTAGCTGGTGGGTTAGCTAGTGCCTCGTTTAAATGCACTCGAATGCTAACGCGTCCGCCCGCAAGTGCAGAAAAATCAATACTCTCAATTTTATTGGTGAAAGCATTTTCTTCTGCCGCGTTTGCGTTACCCAATAAGCTGGTGCTTACTAAAAGCACTAATGCAAGTAATTTTGTTGTCATTTTAATCATGTCCATTCCCATCCATTATTCTTGCAGATTAATACTAGCGGTACGTTCTACCCAATCACCTGTTAGGTCGTCTTGGATAATTTCTTTGAGGGCAATACTCGTGTCATCAATTTTGGTAACCAAGCCAAAGTTTGGACCCATATAATTACCAACTTTCACTTGTTGCACGGTGTTATCAGGCGTTTTAATGAGCGCATAAGTAAGCTTATTTTTGCTTAGTGAACCCACATACTTAAGACTTTCTAGTGGATAAGCTTCAAGTGCTTCTTTTGGCCGATTGCTATTAGGCTGTAACGCACCTGCCTTATTAGCTGCTTTGCGGGCCTTAAATGGGTCTGAGAGTACGCCATCGGCATTATATTGTAGCGGTGAATATGGCAGCACTTCAGGCAAAGGCTCAACGTTTTTTCCCATATCGTTAGCTGCAGTTGCCATAAATTTATCTAAATCATCCCCTTGTTCGCCATTACAAGCGACAAGCACAGAACTAGACAATACGACCAATACAATTTTTGGCAACAAATTGATTTTAAATAGATTAATGGTCATTTTTATTTTGCCTTCAATGCTGCTGGTTTTTTAGCTGCGACTTCAGAAGAATCTAAATAACGATAAGTTTTTGCTGTGGCATCTAGCGAAAGCATCGTATCTTTACTATCTTTACCCGCTGGCGCAATCACCAAATCATTCAAGGTTACAATTCTAGATAATTTAGAAATATCGGTCGCAAACGCGCCTATATCGTGATAATTGCCTCTAATTTTGATTTGAATAGGCATTTCTGCATAAAATTCAGAAACTGTTTCTTGACCAGGTTTAAAGAGATCAAACTCTAAACCGCGACCCAAACCCGCCTGATTAATATCGGTTAGCAAACCATCCATTTGCGATTTATCGGGCAGTTGTTTCAATAAGGCACCAAATGTTTTTTCAATATCCACCATTTGTTGTTTATAAGCATCCACTTTAACCGCTTGGGCTTTTTTATCTAAAAATACTTTACGCAAATCTTGCTCTTTGGCTTTGGCTTGATTAATTTCTGCCATTTGATCACTCCACAAAAACCAATAACCAAGCCCCAATAAAATCAAGAACAAAACGCTAAGCAATACCAACTTAACGGGCATGGGTAAACCGCCCATGTTTTTAAAGTCTATGTTGTTAAAATCATCTAATTTCATTATTTAGCTCCCACTTTCTTGGGTGCTTCTTCTGCTTTTTGCACTTTCAAACTCACCGTAACCGTAAAATCGTTTTGCTTGATGTTATTAACCGTAGCTGCATTAATCACCACAAGATTCGGTAATTCCATCCAGTTGGATACATTTAGGTTTCGCACTAGTGTCGCAACCCGCGCGTTAGTATCTGCAACACCTTCCAGTGTAATGATTTTGCCAGACTGTTTGATACTTTTAAGATAGACGCCTTCCGGTAACTGGCGTGTTAATTCATCTAAAATAACCACGGCCTGGCTGCGATTGGTTTGTAAGTTTTCCACCACGCGCTTACGTTCTAACACGTTATTGATTTGATCTTTTAAATCTTTAATATCGGCGATTTGTTTATCCAAATCAGTGTTAGCTTTTTCTAAACGGCTGTTTCTTTCTAGTTGTGTGTTGTTTTGCGAGCTGAGAAATTGCCAGCCCAAAAACACTACAGCACAGGCTGCACCTGCTGCCATCAAGCCCATCAGCCCAAATTCACGTTGCTTTGCAGCACGCTTAATTTGGCGATGTGGAAGTAAATTTACGCGTATCATATTAATCAACCCCACGCATTGCTAGGCCACAAGCGATAAGTAAAGCTGGTGCATCAATCGTCAATTGCGATTGCTTTACTCGGCTACCCAGTGACATTGCTTGAAAAGCATTGGCCACAACCGTGTTCACCTGTGTACGATCTTGCACCATCACGTCCACCGCTTTAATAGCTGCACAGCCACCAGCCAATATAATATGATCGACACGGTTATATTGTGTTGAGCTAGTAAAAAATTGCAGCGCACGCGCCACCTCAGTTGAAAGCGATTGTACGAAAGGTTGTAGCACTTCATCAGCATAACTATCGGGTAAGCCGCCTTTGCGTTTAGCAATTTCCGCCTCTTCTACTGACAAGCCAAATCGACGTTGAATTTCTTGGGTGAGCTGCGTGCCGCCAAAGGCTTGTTCTCGGGTATAAACCGAGTTATTGTCATGCAGTACATTGATGTGCATCATAGCCGCACCAATGTCGACTATCATCACGGTTTGATCTTTACCAGCATTGGGCAACTGACTTGAAACCAAGCTATAAGCCGCTTCCGTAGCATAAGTATCGACATCTACCACAGTTACTTTAAGGCCTGCATCTTCTGCAGCAGCCACACGGTCTTCGATTTTTTCTTTACGTGCTGCAGCAATCAGCACTTCTACTTCATCCACATTATTCGGTGCTGGGCCAATGACTTGAAAATCGATATTGACTTCCTCAAGCGGGAAAGGAATATATTGATTAGCCTCAGCCTCTACTTGCGCTTCCATATCTGTTTCGCGCATATCAGCTGCCATCAACATTTTTTTGGTGATAACAGAAGCAGAGGGTAGCGCAAGCGCGGCACGTTTTTCACGCGAGCCTAGCAGCTTCCACGCAAGCTTAACGGCATCAGAGACTTGCTCTAAGCCCGCTATATTGCCATCCACAATAGCGTCTTTCGGGATAGCAGCAATAGCATAGCTTTCTAAGCGGTATGCGCCCTTGCCTGCGGACGATAGCTCCACCATTTTGACGGCTGATGTACTGATATCAACGCCAATCAAAGGTGGGGTACTGTCGTTAAAAAAATCGAATTTCAAATTAAAATTCTCTTTCAATATTCGTTAGTTAGTCACAATAGTGATAAATTACATTAAATCCTAGCAACAACTTTACGCCCTGTAAAGCAAATTTTTATTTTATATTGCTATCAGAGATTAGTTTTAGGCCATATGTACCATTTTTAACACACCCTATATACCTAAAAGTTTTTTCTTTATATATTGATATAATCATTATTTTATTTTTGGTTTTAGTCTATTAGCTTAAACTGATAAGCTGTTAAAATAATCTTAATAAGCGCATTGCTTTTCTTTAAAGCTTTTTTATGACCCCAAAAAAGTGGTGGCATTTTCTACTGTTATTTATAGTTGTTGGCAGCCTTAGCATCGCAGCGTTAAGTGCGCTTGCTGTCACGCTTATTTACCCAACTTTACCCTCACTTGATGCGCTGACTGACTACCAGCCAAAATTGCCTCTACGCGTATACTCGGCCGACGGTTATTTGATTGGCGAATTTGGAGAGGAACGGCGTGCTTTTGTTAAAATTGAAGATGTACCGCAAAATTTAAAAAATGCCGTTTTAGCGATTGAAGACCGACGTTTTTATCAACACAATGGCATAGATACCACTGGCATCATGCGCGCTATTAAAGATAATGTTTTAGGTATTGGTCATGAAGGTGGTAGCACCATCACCATGCAAGTGGCAAAAAACTTTTTTAGCGTGCCAGGCGCAAAACGTAATTTGGTGACAAAAGTAAAAGAAGCCTTGCTCGCCATGAAAATTGAAAAAGCCTTAAATAAAAATCAAATTTTAGAGCTTTATTTAAACCAAATCTACCTTGGTCAACGTTCTTATGGCTTTGCAGCGGCATCACAAGTATATTACGGAAAAGCACTCAACAAGCTCACCTTGGCAGAAGCAGCCTTGCTTGCGGGTTTGCCTAAAGCACCTTCAGGTTATAACCCATTCATTAACCTAAAACGTTCTATCGACCGACAACACGCTGTACTTGCGGATATGCATCGCTATGGCATGGTTACTGATGCGCAATACAACGAAGCGATGCAACAAAAATTGGTGTTTAAAACCTCTAAGCAATCGCGTGACTTTGCTGCCGATTAT
>JANXWL010000183.1 GCA_025351225.1 Methylotenera sp.
CTGTTTTATCTTGCATACGTTATAATATTGCCATTAATGATGAATTAGGTTTTCTATCTTGAAAAATATTGTTTTCAAAAGTAACACCAAGCGTATTTTACCGCTTTTATGCACCACGCTTTTAGCTTTATTTGTTTTAACGGGTTGCTCCATATTTGGCGCGCCTACCGAGCTGGATGATACCAAAGGCTGGCAGGCTGATCGCATCTATCAAGAAGGTGAAGATAAGATGACCGATAAAGATTACGACAAAGCCATCGGCTATTTTCAAAAGTTAGAATCGCGCTTTCCACACGGCAAATACGCAGCGCAAGCGCAGTTAGAAATTGCCTATGCACAATATAAAAAGCAAGACCCAGTCTCTTGCGTGGCAGCCGCAGACCGCTTTATTAAGTTGCACCCAAACCATCCCAATGTGGATTATGCGTATTACCTCAAAGGCTTAGCAACATTTAACGAGCGCGGATTTGTCGAAAAATATACCGCGCAAGAAATCAGCGACCGCGACCCAAAAACGCTTAAAGTTTCATTCGCCGCCTTTAAAGAGCTCACCGACCGCTATCCAAAAAGTCGCTATTTTAAAGATGCCACGCAGCGCATGGTCTATTTAGTCAACGCGCTTTCCCAATCTGAAATGCACGTAGCGCGCTATTATATGAAGCGCCAAGCCTATTTGGCCGCGTTAAACCGCGCTAAATATGTGCTGGAATATTACCCAAACTCTACCGCCGTAGAAGAAGCCTTGGTGATTAGTATTAGTGCCTACGATTACATGAGCATGAACGATTTAAAAGACGACACCCTGCGCGTGCTTAAAACTAACTACCCCAATAACCCCATGCTGGCGGGCAAAAGCGGTGAGGATGAACGCATTTGGTGGAAGTTTTGGGAAAGCTTGTATTAAATGTTTTAGCTACTAATAATTAGCATATGTTTATCAGGGGCATTGAATGACTAGTAATATAAAATTCAAATTCTTTTTTTCTGGAGCTTTAATTAGTCTAAGCTTCCAAATTAACGCTGCTGAACTAATGTCTGTGTCTTGTTCCGAGCCAGTGGGAATTCGATACGATAAAGAGGATGACAAACTAATACAAAATAATGATGGGTTCGCTGGGGTAAATCCCCAATTTATCTACTCTAAAAACAATCCATCAAAAATTACTGTATTGTGGCCAGATTCAAAAACTCTTGGCTCTAGTGCAAAACCTCAAACACATGAGGCAACAATAGTTGACTCCAATGATTTAATGATTAGTGCTATCGCTCTATACGAACATCGTATAAATTTATATACATTATTCCCGAGTCAAGGTGTTGCATTCATGTCCACTCATAAAAATATTCCTATAAAAGGTGGCATCGCTAGTGGGGCACTTTTTAAACTTGAATGCAAATATGAGTTTAATTAAAGATTGTTCTTAACTACCTTTTTTTATTCTCTTCGTCTTTTTTCGCTTTTAATTCAGCACGTTGCGCCGTTTTACGGCGGCGCATGCTCACAATACCTTCGCCTGCTTTGCGTTTGTTTTCAGGCTCTGCAAACGGGTTTGCACCTTGGTTAAACTGCACGCGCAAAGGTGTGCCAACCAACTGAAAGGTTTTGCGAAATACGCCTTCTAGATAGCGTTTGTAGCTATCTTTAATGTCATCCACATGACTGCCGTGAATCACCACAATTGGTGGGTTTTGACCACCTTGGTGCGCGTAACGCAGCTTTGGTCGCGTACCGCGGCTAATAGGCGGCTGGTGTTGCGCAACCGCATCAATTAACACCCGCGTCAGTTGCGGTGTAGCCAAATTAGCCATTGCGGCTTTAAATGCACCATCGACTGAGGTTAATAATTCTGGCAAGCCTTTTTTGCGCAGCGCAGAAATGTAGTGAAACTTTGCCCAGTCCAAAAAGATGAGTTTGCGGTCGATTTCTTTTTTGATAAAGTCGCGTTCGTCTTCTGGCAAGCCATCCCACTTATTCACCGCCACCACCAATGCACGCCCAGCATCCAATATATACGCGGCTACGTGGGCATCTTGCTCGGTAATGCCTTCTTGTGCATCTACCACCAAAATCGCCACATTGGCGTCTTCAATGGCTTGCATCGTTTTTACCACCGAGAACTTTTCAATTGCTTCGAACACGCGGCCTTTTTTGCGCACACCTGCAGT
>JANXWL010000163.1 GCA_025351225.1 Methylotenera sp.
GATTTAGCGCTACTGATTTTTTAAAATAATTTGACTGGTCTTGAGATCCACTGCATGATGGATGCTACTAAATAATCATTTAGTGTGGTTTCAAAAAAATAACGCAACCAATAGGAGATGTATATGGACTCACTGATTTATTTAATCGTTGTTGGGCTAGTCGCTGGCTTTTTAGCAGGGCAAATTTGGAAAGGCGGCGGTTTCGGATTGGTAGGGGACTTGATTGTAGGCGTGGTTGGTGCATTCATTGGTGGTAAATTAATTGGTGGTATGCTAGGCGGCGGTTTGTTAGGCTCGATTATCGTTGCTGTTATTGGTGCATTGATTTTGTTGTTCTTGTTACGGCTTATTAAGAGAGCATAGATTACTAATCTTAAATAAATAAAAATGGGGCGAAAGCCCCGTTTTTATCAGTTGTAGTTAATTCAAATCTTCTCTTAACGATTCCAACTGATTCAGTGGTATCAAAATGTTCATGTTGTAATTTGGATGGTCGCAACCCAATTTTACCACTGCGCCATATTTAATAGCTTTTTTTGCAGCCTCGTTAAATTCAAAGCGACAGAAATGTACTGCACTGGTTTTTACATCGGTTTCGCGTTCTAAATCTTCATCAGAAATTGCGTACACACGTTTAAAGCCTTCAACTTCAATATAGGTCATATCTTCGATACCGATAAGCTTTCCAAGCGCGATCTTGCGTTCTTCTACGTCAGTATATTCAATCAGCATGGTGGCTTTCCAGTTACTGCCATCTGGCACAAGCGGTGCGTATGCATCTAACTCATCTTGAATGCCTTGTTCTTCAAATTGTTTTTCTACGCGCAAAATCTCTTGAATTTGGTAGCGAATAGTGAGCTCAGATTCAAATTGCATGTTCAAATGCTCGCCCAACCGCACAGAACGCAATTGGCGGTGCGCCATAATTTCGGCTTTATTCTCTTTGCGGTATTTGCTGTAAGCTTCAAGCGTCATAATGTTGTCGCGGGTAATTGTCATACTTTTCCTATATTAATCAATACCATAAGCAATGCGAGCAAGGCTTAACGGGTGCGCTAGTTCGGCAGGTTTTTGTGCGTTGACCAAGTTGTTTTCGGTCATCATTTGCTGAATATGATGGCCAGCTAATTGGCAATCGGAGCTAATATAATCTGGCTCATTATTCGTCATTAATTTGGCCACAGGCTTACCAATTTTCATTGCCATTTTATGATGTTCTTTCTTCACGCCATAGGTGCCTGCGTGACCAGAGCAGCGCTCGACCGAGTTAATGATAGTTTCTGGTATAAGTTTCAAAAACTCTTCGGTCTTTTTACCAATATTCTGTACGCGACCGTGGCAGGGAATGTGGTAGCTGATTTTGCCTAGCGGCTTTTTGAAGTCGGTTTTTAGCAGCCCATCTTTGCGCCGCGCAATCAAGTATTCAAAAGGATCCCACATGGCGTCTTGCACCAATTTCGTATCAGCACAATCGGGGAACATCAGTGGGATTTCTTGCTTAAACATCAATGTGCAACTTGGAATCGCACTTAAAATCGCGTAACCTTCTTTTGCGTATTTCACCAAATGTGGAATATTGGCTTCTTTACTTCTTGCTACCGCATCCAAATCGCCCAGTTCCAACTTTGGCATACCGCAGCATTGTTCTTTATCCACGAGTACATAAGGAATTTCATTATGATTGAGTACTTTAAGTAAATCGTGACCAATGCCAGGCTCATTGTAATTGACATAACAGGTTGAATAAACTGCGACTTTTCCTGGGGTTAACTTGCCATTTTGTATAGCAAAATCTTCGCTTTTCGCCGCACTGCTTCTAAATTTTTGCGTGGCAAAACTTGGCAACCAAGCGTCTTTATCCACACCTAAAGTTTTTTCCATCACGTTACGCATCAGCTTGGTGCTATTAATCGAGTTGATGGTCTGCACAACGATGGGAATGCCCGCAAACTGGCCGTGTACATCAGTGCTCGCTAATAGTTTCTCGCCAAAACTGACTTCACCTTTTCTATACTTGATGGCTTTTGCACGCAACATAGTGTGCGGAAAATCCAAATTCCATTCGTGCGGCGGTGTGTAGGGGCATTTGGTCATGTAGCACAAATCGCACATGTAACATTGGTCAACCACTTTCATGAAGTCTTTTTTTTCGACACCCTCTACTTCCATAGTCGGGTTGTTATCGACCAAATCAAACAGGGTAGGAAAGCTATTGCACAAACTTACGCAGCGGCGGCACCCGTGACAAATGTCGAAGATACGCTCTAATTCGTGATTAAGTTTTTCTTCATTATAAAAATCAGGGTTTTGCCAATCTAAGGCGTGGCGGGTAGGGGCTTGTAGGTTGCCTTCTTTATTCATTTTTATTTGCCTTTTTCGTTTTAATCAGCACATATTAAAGCGGGCTAGTCTTTAAAATTAAACGCTAAGATTAAATTCTAACCCGCTTGGTATATGCTTACAAATTACTTAATCTACTAGCTCTGCTAGTGCCTTAGCATAACGGTTTGCGTGGCTCCGCTCTGCTTTGGCTAGTGTTTCAAACCAATCAGCAATTTCATCAAAACCTTCGTTACGCGCTGTTTTAGCCATACCTGGGTACATGTCGGTGTACTCATGCGTTTCGCCTGCTACAGCTGATTCTAAATTTTGACGAGTAGGACCAATTGGTAAGCCAGTTGCAGGGTCGCCAGACGCTTCTAAAAACTCTAAGTGGCCGTGTGCATGACCAGTTTCGCCCTCAGCAGTCGAGCGAAATAATGCCGCTACGTCGTTTTGGCCTTCAATATCCGCTTTGTTTGCAAAGTATAAATAACGGCGATTGGCTTGCGACTCCCCTGCAAAAGCGTCTTTTAAGCAGCTTTCTGTTTTTGATCCTTTTAATTGCATATCGATCTCCTTTGGTTTACAAAAAATGTCTAGCATCAGTAATGCGCAGGCTTTAAACACCTGAACATACCACAGATATTACGCTAAATAATGCATGCGTCTAGTTGATTTTATTTATTACTATAATAAATAAAATTAATTAAAACTACTAATTTGATAGTATTAGCTATATATGAATTTTGTTCTGCTGTGAGCAGAAAAGTAAAGAGTATTTTTATCGGCGAAAACCCACATATATAGCGACAATATGCGTGTTTTGCGGGTGTAAACGTGTTAAAATTTGTGTGTTAAAATAATTGAAAATCCACATCTAAAATGGGTTCAGTTTCAGTTAAAACACCAAGCTTTAAGTCAGATGTTACAAGAGAAATATAAACGGAAATCATCGATGGAAGTAATTAATGGATAAACCACCAGCAAATCAATCTCCCGACCAGTTCGCTAAAGAAACGCTGCCGATTTCACTAGAAGATGAGATGCGCAGAAGCTACCTTGATTACGCCATGAGCGTAATTGTGGGTCGTGCTTTGCCAGATGCGCGCGATGGCTTGAAGCCAGTGCATCGTCGCGTTTTATTTGCCATGCATGAGTTAAGTAACGATTACAACAAACCCTATAAAAAATCTGCGCGTATTGTGGGTGATGTGATTGGTAAATACCATCCGCATGGCGATACCGCAGTGTACGACACCATCGTACGCATGGCGCAATACTTTTCACTTAGATACATGCTGGTTGATGGTCAGGGTAACTTTGGTTCTGTCGATGGCGACAATGCAGCTGCGATGCGTTATACCGAAATTCGCATGAGCAAAATCGCGCATGAGTTATTGGCAGATATTGACAAAGAAACAGTCGATTTTGGCCCTAACTATGATGGCAGCGAGCACGAGCCGCTGATTATGCCAGCACGCATTCCTAACCTGCTGATTAACGGCAGTTCTGGCATTGCTGTGGGCATGGCGACGAATATCCCGCCACACAACATTAATGAGGTGCTAGACGCGTGCTTTGCGTTGCTTAAAGACCCTGAAATGGGTATTGAAGAGCTGATTGAACTTGTACCTGCGCCAGATTTTCCGACTGCAGGTATTATTTACGGCACAGTGGGGGTTAAAGAAGGTTATCGCACAGGCCGTGGCCGTGTCGTGATGCGCGGACGTACTCACTTTGAGGATATGGATAAATCGGGTGGTCGTCAATCGATTATCGTTGACGAATTACCGTACCAGGTGAACAAAAAAACGTTCGTTGAAAAAATTGCTGAGTTGGTTAACGAGAAGAAAATCGAAGGTATTTCCGATTTGCGTGATGAATCGGATAAATCTGGCATGCGCGTGGTGATTGAGTTAAAACGCGGCGAGGTGCCTGAGGTTGTTCTCAATAACCTGTACAAACAAACCCAACTACAAGACACGTTTGGTATGAATATGGTGGCCTTATTAGACGGTCAACCACGCTTGTTGAATTTAAAACAAATGTTAGAGGCGTTTTTACGCCATCGTCGCGAAGTGGTCACACGCCGCACTGTGTTTGAGCTAAAAAAAGCGCGTGCGCGTGGCCATGTATTAGAAGGTTTAGCGGTTGCGCTGGCCAACGTGGATGAAATGATTGCACTGATTAAAGCTGCGCCAACGCCACCAGAAGCCAAAGTGAGCTTAATGGCCAAAACTTGGAAATCAGGCGTGGTAGAAGAAATGCTCAAACGCGCTGCCATGGAAGCATCGCGCCCTGAAGGATTAAGTGTTGATTTTGGTTTAACACCCAATGGCTACAGATTGAGTGATGTGCAGGCACAAGAGATTTTGCAAATGCGCCTGCAACGCTTAACTGGCTTAGAGCAAGACAAAATTGTGAGCGAATATAAAGAGGTGATGGATATTATTGCCGATTTGCTCGATATTTTGGCTAATGCTACCCGCGTCACGACTATTATTACTGACGAGCTGACGGAAATTCGCAAGCAGTTTGGTGATAAGCGCCTGAGTGAAATCGTCGAAAATGCGCAAGACTTAAACTTAGAAGATTTAATCACGCCGCAAGATGTAGTGGTAACACTGTCACACACAGGTTACGTAAAATCGCAACCACTCGATGAATACCGCGCGCAACGCCGCGGTGGCCGTGGTAAAACCGCCGCGCCAACCAAGGAAGATGACTTTATCGATAAAATGTTTGTGGCGAATACGCACGATTATATTCTGTGCTTTAGTAGCCGCGGTCGTGTGTATTGGCTAAAAGTGTACGAAGTGCCACAAGGTAGCAGAACTGGGCGTGGCAAGCCTATTGTAAATTTGTTCCCGCTTGAAGAAGGTGAGAAAATCAACGCGATTTTAGCGGTTAAAGAGTTTGATGAAAACCACTTTATTTTCATGGCGACTGCACAAGGCACAGTGAAAAAAACTGCTTTAAACGAGTTTGCCAACCCGCGCAAATCGGGCATTATCGCCATTAATTTAGATGATGACGATTACTTAATTGGCGCAGAAGTGACTAACGGTGCTAACGATATTGTGCTGGTTTCTAACGGCGGCAAAGCGGTGTGGTTTACTGAAAATGATGTGCGCCCAATGGGTCGCGCTACACGCGGTGTACGGGGCATGAAATTGGCTGCCAAACAACAAGTGTTATCATTGTTAATCGCTGATAATGACCAACAAACTGTGTTGGTGGCGACTGAAAATGGCTATGGAAAACGCACGGTATTGGCTGATTTCCGCCATTCTGGTCGCGGCACGCAAGGTGTTAAAGCGATTGCAATTAGTGAGCGTAATGGCCTAGTGGTGGCGGCAAAGCTTGTTAATGAAGACGACGAAATTATGCTGATTACCACGGGTGGCGTGTTGATTCGTACTCGCGTGAAAGAGATTCGTGAGCTGGGTCGCGCCACACAAGGCGTAACACTGATTAACCTAGGTGAAGGCGAGAAGTTGTCTGGCCTTGAGAAAATTGTAGAAACAGACGAACCAGATTCTGAGGTAGATGGTTCGGTATAATAAGTGGTAAAAATGGTAAAAATTTATAACTTTTCTGCAGGCCCTGCAGTACTGCCAAAATCAGTATTAGAACGCGCCCAAGCTGAAATGCTTGATTGGCATGGCAGTGGCATGTCCGTTATGGAAATGTCACATCGTGGTAAAGAATTCACTAGCATTTTAGAGAAATCCGAAGCTGATTTACGCACTCTGCTTAGTGTACCAAGCAACTATAAAGTGCTGTTTTTGCAAGGTGGTGCAATTGCCGAAAACGCGATGATACCGCTGAATTTACTTGTAGATAAAACGGCTGACTATGTGGTGACTGGCTCTTGGAGCAAGCGTAGCGTAGAAGATGCATGCGTTTTTGGTCAAATTGATATTGCGGCTAGCAGCGAAGCTGAGAATTTTACGCATGTACCAGCTTATGCAAGCTGGAAACTGAATAAAAATGCGGCTTATGTGCATATTTGTACCAACGAAACCATTAATGGTGTTGAGTTTGATGGCTTGCCAAATACGGGTGATGTGCCGATTGTGGCTGATATGTCATCGCATATATTGTCACGTCCAATTGATGTTTCGAAGTTTGGCGTGATTTATGCAGGTGCGCAAAAAAATATCGGTCCAGCAGGCTTGTGTATTGTAATTGTGCGTGACGATTTATTAGGCCGCGCCAGCAAGCAAACATCGGCAGTCTTTAACTGGAAAACGCAGGCAGATAATCACAGTATGATTAATACGCCGCCTACTTACAGTATTTATATTGCAGGCTTGGTATTTGAATGGCTGCTTAAGCAGGGCGGAGTAGCAGAGATTGAACGAAAGAACATCGCTAAAGCCAAACTGCTATACGATTATATCGACAGCACTGATTTCTACAGCAATAATATTAAGGTGCAAAACCGTTCGCGCATGAATATTCCATTTTTCTTGGCGGATGAATCACTCAACAATGCCTTTTTAGAGGGCGCCAATCAGGCAGGTTTGTTGCAATTGAAAGGACATCGCATGGTGGGTGGCATGCGTGCTAGTATCTATAACGCGATGCCGATAGAAGGTGTGCAGGCGTTGGTTGCCTATATGAAAGATTTTGCAAGTAATCATTAGGCCTATTTTTAAATAGAATATATTAAATAAATAACTTTAACTAAATTATTTAAATTATTGATTAAATTAACTATTATATTAAAATAATGTCAGAGCAGTTAAAACAACATAGAGATCAAATTGATGCCATTGATGAGCAGCTTTTAAAGCTCGTCAACGAGCGGGCAAAGCTTGCGCGCGCGATAGGCAGCTTGAAAGATGACGGCGTTATTTATCGTCCAGAGCGCGAAGCGCAAGTGCTACGGCGCTTGCAGGAACATAATTCAGGGCCTCTTTCAAACGAAGCTGTGAGCCATATTTTTCGTGGAGTGATGTCGAATTGTCGCGCCCTAGAAAAAGAGTTGTCGATTGCATTTCTTGGTCCATTAGGCACTTATTCTGAAGAAGCTGCGCTCAAGCAGTTTGGGCTAGGTCGTAGTGCGGTAGTTTGTGGCAGTATTGATGAGGTTTTCCGCACGCTAGAGGCGAATCAAGCCGATTATGGCGTAGTACCAGTAGAAAATTCGACCGAAGGTGCGGTTGGCTTAACGCTAGATTTGTTGCTGGCTAGCTCATTAAAAATTTGTGGTGAAATTACTTTGCCGATTCACCACTGTTTGTTATCGAAACAAGCGGATATTGCTAAAATTCAGCATGTCTTTTCTCATGCACAGTCACTTTCGCAATGCCATGAATGGTTGAACAAAAACTTGCCTAATGCACAACGTGCTGAGGTAATCAGCAACGCTTATGCTGCGCAGATGATTCATGAGTTGGTTTCAGCAGATGGTACATTTGCAGCCGCTATTGCTAGCAAACGTGCTGCGGAGCTGTTTAATTTGAACGTACTTGCAGAAAATATTGAAGATGACCCAAAAAACACCACGCGCTTTTTGGTGCTGGGTAAGCACGATGTAGCAGCCTCTGGTGCAGATAAAACGTCAATCGTGATGACCACTAAGAACAAGCCTGGCGCTATGTTAGACTTATTAGAACCGCTATCAACGCACGGCGTAAGCATGACCAAATTCGAATCGCGACCTTCTAAACTTGGGCTTTGGGATTATGTATTTTATGTGGATATTGAAGGTCACCAGACAGACTCCAAAGTAAAATCTGCGCTGCAAGAGCTGGAGCAACGCGCGTCATTTCTTAAAGTGTTGGGTTCTTATCCAGCTGCTGTCGTTTAAGGTTTTTGCATGTCAAATTTAGCTCAACTAGCCCCTGATTACATTCGTGCGATTGCACCATACCAAGGTGGTAAGCCGATTGCTGAGCTGGCGCGCGAAATGGGTTTGAACGAAGCGGATATTATAAAGCTGGCTTCGAATGAAAACCCGCTTGGTATCAGCCCTAAAGCGCAAATGGCGATTGACGAAGCAGTGCATACTATTGCGCGCTATCCAGATGGTAATAGTTTTGAATTACGTAAAGCAGTAAGCGAAAAATTTGGTGTTGCGCACAACCAAATAGTGTTTGGTAATGGTTCAAATGATATTTTAGAACTCGTTGCTCGCGCCTTTCTGCATGTAGGCTGTGAGGCAATTTACTCGCAACATGCTTTTGCGGTTTACCCCTTAGTGACACAAGCGGTAGGGGCTGCTGGTGTTGTGGTAACAGCAAAAAATTATTGCCATGATTTAGATGGTTTTTTAAAAGCGATTACACCAAAAACGCGTTTAATTTTTATCGCCAACCCAAATAATCCAACAGGTACTTTAATTGCCAAAGATGGATTAAAAGCTTTTTTAAAACAAATACCCGCGCATATTTTGGTGGTGCTAGATGAGGCCTATGATGAATATTTATCACTTGCGCATCAATCGGAAGCTATTGGCTGGTTAAGTGAGTTTGATAACCTGATTATTTCACGCACTTTTTCTAAAGCTTATGGGCTGGCAGGGCTACGGATTGGTTTTGGTCTGATGCAAGCCGATGTTGCGGATGTGCTTAACCGTGTGCGTCAGCCGTTTAATGTGAATAGTATTGCGCAAGCAGCAGCGATTGCCAGTTTAGCCGATGATGATTTTGTGGCGCGTAGTTATGCTGCAAATCAGGCGGGCATGGTGCAATTGACGCAAGGTTTTAAACAATTGGGCTTAGAATACATTCCATCATTTGCTAATTTTGTGAGTTTTAAAGTGGCTAATGCGGCGCAAGTGAATCAACAATTGCTGAAAAATGGCGTAATTGTGCGCCCCATTGCTAATTATGAAATGCCAGAATATTTACGCGTCAGTATTGGATTATTCAGCGAAAATGCACGATTTTTAGAAGTTCTAGAGAAAATATTAAGCGAGTAAATTTTAAAATAAAATGACTAATTACGAAAAACTCGCTACGGATGACGTTCGCATTCGCGAAATTAAGCCACTCATTACGCCGCTAGATTTGCTGAGTGGAATTAAAGAAAGCCCAACTTCGACGCAAAATATTTTAGCAACACGCGCAGAAATTCATCATGTTTTGCATGGCGTAGATGACCGTTTATTGGTAATTGTTGG
>JANXWL010000001.1 GCA_025351225.1 Methylotenera sp.
CGTGCGATTTACGAAGGTACGATAGATTTTGCGGCGGCACAAAAATTGGCAGATGAGTTAAGCGCTTAATGGAACACTATTAATGGCTTTGGCTAAACGAGTCATTCCGTGCTTGGATGTTACCAATGGGCGCGTCGTAAAAGGCATTAACTTTCTTGAATTACGCGATGCAGGCGACCCAGTTGAAATCGCCAAACGTTACGATGACCAAGGCGCAGACGAACTCACGTTTTTAGACATCACGGCTAGCTCCGATAATCGTGGGCTGATTTTGCACATTATTGAGCAAGTTGCTAGTCAAGTGTTCATTCCCTTGACTGTTGGTGGCGGCGTGCGTGAGGTGGAAGATGTGCGCCGTTTACTCAATGCGGGCGCTGACAAAGTTAGCATCAATACAACTGCCGTATTGAATCCACAAATGGTGAAAGATGCCGCTGCACGGTTTGGCTCGCAATGTATAGTGGTCGCCATTGATGCAAAAAAAGTAGATAATCAAGCATTCGAGTGGGAAGTGTTTACCCACGGTGGCCGCAAGCCGACTGGTTTAGATGCAGTAAAGTGGGCACAATACATGGTGAGCCTAGGTGCGGGCGAGCTGCTGGTGACGAGTATGGATAGAGACGGTACGAAGATTGGCTTTAATAATCCGTTAAATCGTGCGATTTCTGATGCAGTTGAAGTACCATTAATTGCCTCTGGCGGAGTGGGAAATTTGCAGCATTTAGTGGATGGCGTAAAAGTGGGCGGCGCAGATGCGGTGCTAGCGGCCAGCATTTTTCACTATGGTGAATATACGGTGCAGCAAGCTAAAGAATATATGCAACAAAACGGTATAGAGGTAAGGTTGTGAACTGGTTAGATAAAATACATTGGGATGCAAGTGGCTTAGTACCTGTCATCGCACAAGAGTTTGGTACAGGCAAAGTGCTGATGTTTGCGTGGATGAATCGCGAAGCTTTACTGCTAACAGATGACACCAAGCAAGCCGTGTATTGGTCGCGCAGTCGAAACAAATTATGGCGTAAGGGTGAGGAATCTGGGCATATTCAGCGCGTGCATGAAATTCGAGTGGACTGCGATGAAGATGTAATATTGCTAGTTGTTGAGCAAATTGGCGGCATTGCTTGTCATACTGGCAGGCATAATTGCTTTTTTAAGAAGTTAGAACATGGCAATTGGTTAATCGACCAACCAATCATTAAAAACCCTGAAGACATATACAAAACTATTGCATAAACTTAGAGCATGAGCGAGATATTAAACCGATTAGCAGAATTATTAGAGCAGCGTAAAAGTGCTGATCCAACGTCATCTTACGTGGCGAAACTGTATGCTAAAGGCATGGATAGCATACTCAAAAAAATTGGCGAAGAAGCTACGGAAACCGTGATTGCTGCCAAAGGCGGTAATAAAGAGGAGATTATTTATGAAACGGCGGATCTGTGGTTTCATACGCTAATCATGCTTGCCAAAGCGGGTTTAAAGCCGCAAGATGTGCTAGATGAATTAGCGCGACGCGAGGGATTGTCGGGCCTGGTAGAAAAAGAAAATCGCAGCAAATGAGTAGCGATTGCATTTTCTGTAAGATTATTAGCGGAGCAATTCCCGCAAAAAAGATTTACGAAGATGAAGATTTTATTGCGTTTCATGACATCAAACCTATGGCGAAGGTACATTTTTTAATTGTGCCTAAATTGCATGTAGATACGCTAAAAGATTGTGATGATTCACATCAAGTTTTATTGGGAAGCGCATTGTTATTAGCTCCAAAACTTGCTGCGGAGCAAGGTTTGGCTGGCTTTAAAACGCTGATTAATACGGGGCGTGAAGGTGGGCAAGAGGTGTTTCATATTCACATACATGTATTTGGTGGCGGTAAAACAGATGCTTAGCGTGCATTACAGCGTTGCGCGGTACTCGAAATCCTCATGCACACAAAAGTACATGCTGGTTTCTGCGTGCCTTGCGCCTTGTACTGCATCGCCAATCATCAATTTTCATCATTCTATTTTAGGAGGCTATCATGGGTTCATTTAGTTTGTGGCATTGGTTAATTGTGTTGTTGATTGTGGTGTTGATATTTGGTACAAAAAAACTCAAAAATATTGGCGGCGATGTTGGCGGCGCAGTGAATGAGTTTAAAAAAGCCATGAATGAAGGCAAAGTTGAAGACGTAGCCGAAAAAACGGGTACAACAATCGAAGGTGAAGTAACCAATAAGACTAAACAATAAGTTTTATGTTTGATGTTTCTTTTTCAGAGTTATTAGTAATAGCGATAGTGGCTTTGCTGGTGATAGGGCCTGAAAAGCTGCCAAAAGTGGCGCGCACGGTTGGCGCGTTTACTGGGCGTATGCAGCGTTATATGGCGCAAATCAAAGAAGAAGTAAACCGAGAAATGCACTTTGAAGAGCTGCAAAAACTACAGCAAGAAATTAAACAAACCGTTGAAAACACTCAAGAAAATATACATCAGCAAGTTGCTGACTTAAAAGAATCAGTAACCGAAACGGTTGCGCCAAAAAAAATAACAGCTAGCCAAGCAAAGCCAGTAAAGGCCAAGCCAAGAAAAGCCAATCCAGTCAAAGCTAAAGCAACCAAGCTAACTGCTGCTACAGTGCCTGCACAAAAGGTATCTGCCAAAAACCCTGCAACTAAGCGCGTTAAAGTTGCTGCAAAGTGATTAGCCATGACACTTAAAGTATGACACCTACCGAATCATTTATTTCACATTTAATCGAGCTCCGTAATCGGCTGATTAGAATAGTTATTGGCTTTGTGGTGGTATTTTTTTGCTTGTTTCCATTTGCTAATAAGATATATGCGCTACTCGCAGCGCCAATGCTAGCCAAGCTACCTGCTGGAGGCCAAATGATTGCAACCGCAGTCACCACACCGTTTTTTGTGCCGATGAAAGTTGCCATGATGGCGGCATTTGTGATTTCACTGCCACATACTTTATATCAAATTTGGGCGTTTGTGGCGCCTGGGCTTTATGCGCACGAGAAAAAACTCATGGTGCCAGTCATCGTTGCAAGCTGCCTGTTGTTTATCACGGGCATGTCGTTTGCTTATTTCGCAGTATTCCCTGTGGTATTTGGCTTTATGGTGAAAAGCGCGCCAGTCGGTGTAGCAGTAATGACCGATATTTCGCAATATCTCGATTTTGTGATGACACTATTTATGGCATTTGGAACTGCGTTTGAGGTGCCAATCGCCGTGGTGCTAATTGTGCGTTTTGGTTGGGTAACCATTGCGCAACTAAAAGAAGTGCGTGGCTATGTGATTGTGGGCGCGTTTATCATTGGCGCTATTTTTACACCACCCGATATTATTTCGCAGTTTATGTTAGCGGTGCCATTGTGGCTGTTATACGAGGCTGGTGTAATAGTTGCACAATTTTCTAGTGCAAAACCCTTAAAAGAAAATACGATAAAAGCTTAAGTATTTTTTGCGGCAATGTTGGTGGGCATTGCATCAATGCTCAGTTGATTTTTATCTAGCCAATATTGCTGCAATTCTTCTTCACCTCTTTTTCGCGCCCAGTCGTTTAACAATTCACGGTCGCTACTGTATTCATAATAAGGCACACCCATGCCGCAAGAAGTCTGCACCATTTCAACGGATAAATCGAAAATCTGACGCGCGCCTGGTAATGGGGCAAATAAAGCAAAAAGGTTTGCCCACTCGGCATCATTTTGATGGACGACTTTGGCGCTGCCATACAGACGCAATATAACTGGTGGACCATCAAAGGCGCAAAACATCACCGTCATACGATTATTTTGTTGCACATGCGCCGAGGTTTCGTTGCCACTGCCAGTGACGTTTAGCCAAAGCACCTGCTTATTGTTGATAACTCGTAGGGAATCCATGCCTTTGGGGGACACATTCACCCGCCCAGCCTCGGCGGCGGTACCCACAAAAAAAATTTTTTGTGTGGTGATAAACTCGATGTGTTTATCGGTCAAAGTATTGTATTGTTTACCCATGCGGTTCTTAAAGTGCTTACTTGCTTACTACTACTGGCTTAGGTCGTTTGCCTACCGTTACGCTAACGTTAATTTCTTTTTCGGCTCTTGCAATTTTCAAAACTGCTTTTTCATTCGGTTTTAGCACTGCAATCAGATTCAGCATGCTGCTACTATCAGCCACTTCTTTGCCGTTAATCGCCAGCAATACATCGCCAGCCTTAATGCCCGCAACATCGGCAGGACTGTTGCGTAATACACCTGCAATTAGCGATCCACGCACCTGAGCTAACTTAAACGATTCTGCCAATTCTGGCGTAATATCTTGCGCTTCTATGCCAATCCAGCCACGCGTGACGCTGCCACTCACGGCGATTTGTTCCATCACTTGGCGAGCCAAGCTGGCGGGGATGGCAAAACCAATACCCATACTACCGCCGTTGCGTGAGTAAATAGCACTATTAACGCCCACTAAATTACCATCAGCATCAATCAGTGCGCCGCCCGAGTTGCCAGGGTTGATTGAGGCGTCGGTTTGAATAAAGTTTTCGTAAGTATTAATGCCCAAATGATTACGCCCTAACGCGCTCACAATACCTTGCGTAACGGTTTGCCCCACGCCAAATGGGTTGCCAATGGCTAGTACCACGTCACCCACATTGAGTCTGTCGGATGCAGAAAACGTAATGGCAGGCAGATCTTTTGCATTCACTTGCAGTACAGCCAAGTCGGTGTCGGGGTCGGTACCCACCACTTTGGCCGATAATTTTCTGCCATCAGCCAACGCTACTTCAATCTCATCTGCGCTTGCAACAACGTGGTCATTAGTTAAAATGAGACCTTTGTCGCTAACAATGACACCGCTGCCAAGGCTGCTTTCGGGCTGGTTATCTTCTGTATCGGGCTGTTCACCAAAGAAATGTTTATATAAAGGGTCGTCTTTAAATTGCTCATGAGCATTAGTCTCGGGCATTTTGCTAGAGGTGAAAATATTCACTACGCTGGGCATGGCTTTTTTTGCCGCAATGCTATAGCCCACCCTAGCAATATTAGGCGAAACGTTTGACGTGCCTGTTTCTACTTGATTGATAACGATAGCTTGTTTGCCAGCTTCAAGCAGGTTAGGGTAAAAAGCGCGCAGCACAAACAATAACCCTAAGCAGGCTGTCACTGATTGTGCAAAAATAAGCCAAATGCGTTTCATTTTTAAACTTAATTTAAACTATAGAAGATTAAAATGGAATGAATGTAATAATTTATTGACTAGTATAGGTGAACTCTAGGTAAAAAACATATGAAAATAGACGCGCTTAACAATTATTTAAATACCTTGCTGCAGCCCGAGCGTTTCAGCGATTATTGTCCAAATGGTTTGCAGGTAGAAGGTAAGCAAGAAATCAATAAAATCGTCACGGGCGTAACCGCCAGCATGGCTTTATTGCAGGCGGCGCACAGAGCCAATGCCGATGCGGTTTTGGTACATCACGGCTATTTTTGGCGAGGTGAAGCACTGCCGATTACAGGCATTAAAAAACGCCGCATACAATTTTTATTGCAGCACGATATTAACTTGTTTGCCTACCATTTACCGCTAGATGCGCATGCCGAGCTTGGCAATAACGTAATGCTGGCCAAGCGGTTAGGTTTACAAATCACAGGCCGCGCAGGCGAAAAAGAAATGTTGTTGTTGGCGGAATTAAAGTCACCACAACCACTCCAAAACTTAGTTAATTTAATTGAAACTAAACTTAATAGAAAACCGCAAGTAATTGGCGATTTAATTAAGCCGATTCAAAAAATTGCGCTTTGTACAGGCGCTGCGCAAGGTTACATAGAACAGGCTGCAGCTGCGGGAGTAGATGCTTACATCAGTGGCGAGATTTCAGAGCAAACTGTGCACGTAGCCCGTGAAAGCGGCATGTCTTATATATCTGCGGGGCATCACGCAACAGAACGCTACGGTATACAAGCATTAGGCGAACATTTGGTGCAAAAATTCGATTTACAGCATGAATTTATTGATATTGATAACCCTGTTTAATCTTTATATTTCAGTGGCTTATGCAATTAAATTTGGTTAAATTGTATAAAATCTGTACAATACGCGACTTCGCAAAGTTTCAATTAATTTAGCCTTTTAAAAACGGCTATAAGGAATTTGAATGTCAGACAACAGGACTGAAGTGGGTAAAGGCGCTAAGGCAATTAAACATATTGGTGATGCTTTGTCTTTCTCGGAACCTAGCAAAATTGACCAAGAAAAACGCAACTTTCTGATCACTGCAACAGCCTGCACAGGCGCGATTGGTGCGGCTGCCATGGCAGTACCATTTGTCGGGAGTATGTTGCCAAGCGAACGCGCAAAAGCTGCAGGTGCGCCAGTTGAAGTTGATATTAGCAAAATTGAGCCTGGCAGCATCATGACTGCTGAATGGCGCGGTAAGCCCGTGTGGATTATCAAACGTACTGATGACCAAACCGCAGAATTATCGAAACATAATGACCAACTCTCTGACCCGATGTGCGAAGTAATATCGCAACAACCGATGTATTGTAAAAACTCACACCGCTCTATTAAAGAGAATATTTCAGTAGTGGTGGGTATTTGCACGCATTTGGGTTGCTCGCCTTCGGCTAAATTAGAAAAGGGTGGCGATATGGGTGAGCAGTGGACAGGTGGTTTTTTCTGCCCATGCCACGGCTCTAAATTCGACCTTGCAGGCCGCGTATTTAAAGGCTCGCCCGCACCCATTAATCTCGTTGTGCCCCCGCATAAATATTTGGCGGATAACACCATTTTAATTGGTATAGATGCTGATTTAACGGCAAAAGCGGAGGCCTAGAAAATGAATAACAATGACATGGCAGACGAAAAAAAAGTAGAAACGACAGGCGTGATAGGTTGGATTGATACGCGCTTCCCGCTCACTAGCAACATCAAAAACCACTTAACCGAATATTACGCGCCAAAAAATTTCAATTTTTGGTACTTTTTCGGCTCATTAGCGATGCTGATTTTGGTGATGCAAATTGTCACAGGTATCTTTCTAACGATGCATTACAAGGCCAGCGCGGCAGAGGCTTTTGCGTCGGTTGAGTATATTATGCGCGACGTATTTGGCGGCAACATCATTCGCTATATGCACTCCACGGGGGCATCGATGTTTTTTGTGGTGATTTATTTGCACATGTTCCGCGGCGTGATTTACGGTTCCTACAGAAATCCGCGCGAGCTGATTTGGCTGTTTGGCGTGGCGATTTTCTTGTGCTTGATGGGCGAAGCATTTTTTGGCTACCTGCTACCTTGGGGGCAAATGTCGTACTGGGGCGCACAAGTGATTGTGAATTTGTTCAGCACTATTCCTTTTATTGGCCCCGATTTATCTGAATGGTTGCG
>JANXWL010000056.1 GCA_025351225.1 Methylotenera sp.
GTTGTACAGGCACATGCCATATCGCAAGCATGATCAATATCAATTTCATTTTTTAATAAGGTTTCACATATTGAATCACCCGTTTTGGCTTCAATCGCCGCGCCATCAGGGCAAAGCTCAACGTGCGGTAAGATAATAATTTGTGGCATTTTATAAGTCCAATTTAACTTTTTTGATTGCTAGATTTCAAGAGAATCTAGATTTTTACCCGCCAAGGCACGGCTCACGCTCGCATCCATACGCTTAGCGGCAAAGGCTTCAGTGGCAATATTTAATGCCTCAGTCGCTTGATGAATCGCATCTGCATCTTGACCTTGATTCAATTGTTCCAGCGTATGTAGCTGCGCTTCAATCGCCTTGCGTTCTGTCTCAATTAATAAATGGCTATCTTGTTGCAAGGCCGCATGTATTGCCAATATCAGGCTTTGTGCTTCTACTTTAGCTTCACCTAGCATACGTGCATTTTTGTCGCTCTCAGCCGCACCAAAGCTAGATTGTAGCATTGCCAACATCTGTTCTTCGCTTAAACCATAGCTTGGTTTTACGACAATACTGGCCTCAATATTGGTGCTGGTTTCAAGTGCTGACACGCTTAATAAGCCATCGGCATCTACGGTAAAAGTGACGCGAATACGCGCTGCACCAGCTACCATCGGCGGAATGCTACGTAGCTCAAACTTGGCGAGTGAACGGCAATCGGTGACCAGATCACGTTCACCTTGCAGCACATGAATACTCATGGCCGTTTGACCATCTTTAAAAGTGGTGAATTCTTGCGCTCGCGCAATTGGCAAGGTGCTATTGCGTGGAATCACTTTTTCTACCAAGCCGCCCATGGTTTCTAGGCCAAGCGACAGCGGAATGACATCTAGCAGCAATAAGTCGGCATCATTTTTATTGCCTGCCAAAGTATTGGCTTGAATCGCCGCGCCCAATGCCACGACTTTGTCGGGGTCTAAATTGGTGAGCGGTGTTTGCTTGAAAAACTCAGCCACTGCTAGACGAATTTGCGGCATGCGTGTAGCGCCGCCCACCATCACCACGCCATTAATATCTTCAATGCTTAAACTCGCATCACGCAGGGCTTTTTTAGTTGGCGTGAGCGTTTTTGCGACTAATGTTTGCGTGAGCTCATTAAACTGTTTGGTGTTGAGTGTCACATTAACCAATTCGCCTGTGCTTAACACACTAGTGATTTGTGCGCTTGGGTGATCAGTCAGCCACTCTTTCGCTTCGCGTGATTTTGTTAGCAATAGCCGCGTATCGTTAGCGTTTAGAGGTGAACATTTGCTTTGCTCTAGCACCCAGCAAAATAGTCGTCTATCAAAATCATCACCACCTAAAGCGCTATCGCCGTTGGTCGCTAGCACCTCAAACACACCTTTGCTTAGCTTTAATATCGAGATGTCAAATGTGCCACCGCCTAAGTCGTAAATCACATAAGTACCTTCAACACCATTATCTAAACCGTATGCCACTGCAGCAGCGGTAGGCTCATTCAGCAGGCGTAACACATTCAAACCCGCTAACCGAGCTGCATCTTTAGTGGCTTGGCGCTGAGCATCATCAAAATAGGCAGGTACTGTGATGACTACGCCAACCAATTCAAGACTGTTTTTAGCTAAACCAAAACTTTTTTCAGCGCGCACCTTTAAGGCTTTTAAAATTTCAGCAGAGATTTCTACTGGGCTTTTAATACCAGCGCGGGTTTCAATTTGCAGCATTTCGCCAGATGCTGACTTGGTCTCAACAAAGTGATACGGCTGCATTGAAACGTCAATATCTTTTAAGCCGCGCCCCATAAAACGCTTAGCGGAAACTATGGTATTTTGCGGATCGAGTGACTGTGCCGCTTGTGCGCTGTAACCCACATCTATACTGCCATCTGGTAAATAGCGCACCACACTTGGCAACAAGGCATGGCCATCACTATCCACCAGTACTGTACTTTGGCCGCTACGCACGGTGGCGACCAGCGAATTAGTGGTGCCTAAGTCAATGCCTACTGCCAATTTGTGTTGATGTGGCGCGGTGGATTGGCCAGGTTCGGATATTTGTAAAAGTGCCATGCTTTATTCTTATCTTTAGACGTCTAAATGTTCAATTATTTTGTGAATATCAGCGCACACTTTATCGATGAAAATCAGCTTACGAGTCTCTTCAGTTGCCACTAAGAAATTTTGTTTTGTATCGAATAACTCGGCTAAGTTCTCTTGTAATTGTTTGGCTTCTGTTTGCATTTCTGCCAACAAGTTTTCTAAGGCGACCACATCTTTTGCATGTTTGGCATCATCCATCGCCTCGCGCCATTCCATTTGTTGCATTAAAAAATCATGCGGCATATTGGTGTTGGTTTCATGTATTGCATCAATGCCTTGTAGACCTAATAGATAGGCAGCACGCAAAGCAGGTGACTTTAAAGTTAAATATGCACTATTGGCGAAGGTCGCAGTTTGCATCGATTGTAGCTTTTCGGCGGATGTACAAGTCACGAAGCGATCTGGATGGCTGCTAGATTGAATCTCGCGGAAATTGGTTTCTAGCTTGGTTGAATCAATAGAAAACTGTGGTATCAACCCAAATAGCTCAAAATAATTCACGTTCACAGCAAGTATTTAAATTACAAGTATTTAAATTAATGGTTAAACTGTAAAACTTTCACCACAACCACACTCGTCTTTCACGTTTGGATTGTTGAATTTAAAGCCTTCGTTCAGGCCTTCTTTAGTAAAGTCGAGCTCAGTACCATCAATATAAGCCAAGCTTTTTGGGTCAACAATGACCTTTACGCCGTGGCTGTCAAATGCCATATCTTCAGGATGCATATCATCCACAAACTCAAGCGTATAGGCCATGCCAGAACAGCCTGTAGTTTTAACGCCCAAGCGTAAACCTATACCTTTGCCGCGATTAGCAAGGAATTTTTCGACACGCGTTGCGGCGGTTTGGGTTAAGGTAATTGCCATATTGTTAATCTCACTTTTTTGTAGGAGCGCAATTGATTGCGCGAAATTTTTCGGCCAATCAATTGGCCTCCTACAGATTATTACGCAGCCTGTTTCGCCGCTTGTTTGGCCTTAATATCCGCTACGGCCGCTTTAATGGCGTCTTCTGCCAATACCGAGCAATGAATTTTTACGGGGGGCAAGGCCAATTCTTCGGCGATTTCAGAGTTTTTAATCGCATAAGCTTGGTCGATAGTACGGCCTTTTAGCCATTCTGTTACCAATGAGCTAGATGCAATCGCAGAGCCGCAACCATAGGTTTTGAATTTAGCATCCTCAATGATGCCAGCATCGTTTACCTTAATCATCAATTTCATCACGTCGCCGCAAGCAGGTGCGCCGACCATACCAGTGCCGACGTTTGGGTCGTTTTTATCTAAACTACCCACGTTACGCGGGTTTTCATAGTGATCTAATACTTTGTCTGAATATGCCATGGTGTTTCTCCTTTGTGTATTTGAATTACATCACAAACTCATAGTTGACTGCGCTTCGTCGTACAAAAAACGTACTGTCTTCAGCTTGTCACCTTGATTTTGCTTCTTATTTCAAATACTTTTACTTTAAATTTGCTATTACTCTTTTCTTCGATTATTTAGGATTTGTTTGACTGACTAGGCGGCGGATTGCGGCGTTTAGTTTTCTAAACGAGCAGTTCGCCAACAACGTCAGGTGAACAAAGATAAATCATCAGTGGGCGGCCCATTGGACTTTGGATATATCAATTCCATCTTTAAACATTTCCCAAAGTGGGGATAGTTCTCTTAATTTTTCAATTTTACTTTTCATCAAGTCGATGGTGTAATCAACATCGGCTTCAGTCGTAAAACGTCCAATACTAAAACGAATCGAGCTGTGCGCAAGCTCATCGCTACGGCCAAGCGCGCGCAACACATACGAAGGCTCTAAGCTGGCCGAAGTACACGCAGAGCCGCTTGAAACCGCGATACCTTTAACAGCCATAATCAACGATTCGCCTTCAACATAATTAAAACTAATATTCAAGTTGTGCGGAATGCGGTGTTCAAGGTCGCCATTCACATAGGTTTCTTCGATGCCTTGCAAGCCATGTAGCAGCTTATCGCGTAGCATGCGAATGCGCTCGTTTTCGGTCGCCATCTCAATGCGCGCTAATCTAAATGCTTCGCCCATACCTGCAATTTGGTGCGTGGCTAGTGTGCCACTTCGCATACCGCGTTCGTGACCGCCACCATGCATTTGCGACTCGATACGAATGCGCGGTTTACGGCGTACATACAAGGCGCCAATGCCTTTTGGGCCATAGGTTTTGTGCGCGCTAAAGCTCATTAAATCAACGGGTAGATTCTCTAAATCAATCACCACTTTGCCAGTAGCTTGTGCAGCATCTACGTGAAAAATAACGCCTGCTTCGCGGCAAATATTGCCGATAGCAGTGATGTCTTGAATCACACCAATTTCGTTATTGACTAACATCACGCTGGCTAAAACCGTATCTGGCTGAATCGCTGCTTTAAATTTGGCTAAATCGACCAAACCATCAGGCTCTGGCTCAAGGTAAGTGGCCGTAAAACCTTGACGTTCCAACTCTCGTACGGCATCAATCACCGCTTTATGCTCGGTAGCGATAGTAAGGATATGTTTGCCTTTGGTGCTGGCGTAAAAATTTGCAGCACCTTTAATCGCCAAGTTGTTCGATTCAGTCGCGCCAGATGTCCATACGATTTCGCGCGGATCTGCCCCGACTAATTTTGCCACTTCTTCACGTGCATTTTCTACCGCTTTTTCGGCTGTCCAGCCATACGGGTGGCTGCGTGACGCAGGGTTGCCATAATGCTCCGTTAAGTACGGAATCATCACAGCAGCTACACGTGGATCAACCGGCGTAGTGGCGGAATAATCTAAATAAATTGGAGCACGTTCGTTCATAACTTCTTTATCACTCATAACTTCTTTCAAAAAATCTGCTAATCGTTAAGCGGCTATTGCCGTTAAATTTCTTAATCTTGTTACTTCATGTTCAAGTGCTTTTAAAAAGTGCTGCACCTGGTCCAATGTGTTGTTCATGCCAAAGCTCACTCTAACTGCACCGCGGGCTAAATCTTCATCCACGCCCATCGCCAGCAAAACGTGGCTGGGCTTATCACTATCGCTGCTACAGGCCGATCCACTGGCGACAGCAAAACCTACTTTATCTAGCGCGGTAACTAATGTTTCGCCATCTAAGTTAGTAAAAGCAAAAAAGCTGGTGTTAGGGATGCGTAAGCCGTCGCGCCCAAAAATCACCGCGTTCAACTTATCTAAACCAGTTTCTAAATGTTGACGTAAGTTGTCAGTGTGCATATCAAACGCAGTTAAGTTGCTAAGTGCTAGCTCGCAAGCCACACCAAAACCGACAATTGCGGCGACATTTTCGGTACCGCTACGCAAGCCACGCTCTTGGCCACCACCATATAATAATGGTTGAATATCAATACGTTTATCTAACACTAACGCGCCTGCGCCAAGCGGACCGCCGACTTTGTGGCTAGAAATCGTCATGGCATGCACGTTTAAGGCAAAAAAATCCACAGGGATTTTACCTAACGCTTGCACAGCATCAGTATGCACATAGGCCTTGTGTTTGCGCGTAAGTTCAGCGATTTTTGCGATGTCTTGCATTACGCCAGTTTCGTTATTCGCCAACATCACCGATACTAAATTAGTGGGGGCTTGCAGCAAGTTTTGCAAGTGTGTCATGTTGATATTGCAATTCGAATCTACTTTAATACTTTTTGCTTGCCAGGCTTTAACTTGACTATCTGCTACTTGCATCGCCAATGCAGGGCGCGACACACATGGATGCTCAATTGCACTTGTGAGTATCTGCGCAGGTTCTAAATTACTGCAAATGCCATGTATCGCGAAATTATTGGCTTCAGTACCGCTGGCGGTAAATACAATTTGGTTCGCGTAGGCACCTACCGCTGCTGCCACTTGCTCACGGGCGTGTTCCACTGCAGTGCGAGCCGTGCGGCCAAAACTGTGGCGACTAGTTGGATTGCCATGCTGACGCACCATAAACGGCAACATTGCCTCAAGCACTTCTGTCCTCAGCGCAGTGGTACTGTTATGATCAAAGTATGCGTTCATATTAAGCCGCTACTTCCTCAGCCGGTGCAGTATTTAGATCGCCCGTATTTGCAACAACAGTGCCGCACGTTTTGCGAGGTGTAAATGCAATCTCACTTATTTTACCAGCGCCGTTGCCTGCATCGTTTTGGCGCTTATTTTCAACCAGTTCGGCCAGCGTTACGCCCGATAAATAATCTAAAATTTTGGTGTTGAGCGACGCCCATAAATCATGCGTCATGCAACGGCCATCATCATGGCAATCTTCTTTGCCAGCACATTGCGTTGCGTCAATTAACTCATCTACCGCGGTAATAATGTGCGAAACCGAAATTTCGCTGTGTGCTCTTGCTACGCGATAACCGCCGCCAGGACCGCGCACGCTGGTAACCAAGCCTTGCTTACGCAAGCGCGAAAATAATTGCTCTAAATACGATAGCGAAATAGCTTGGCGCTCGCTAATGCCAGCAAGTGTAACGGGTTTTTCATTCTCGTTAAGTGCTAAGTCAAGCATAGCAGTTACAGCAAAACGGCCTTTAGTGGTGAGTCTCATAATACGTATATTTTATAATAACCAAGTAATTTAGTCAATTATTAACCAGCTAAGTTCAGCCGCTTATAATTTAGATTTTGTACCTGGTTTTATTGTAGTTTTTGACGCTAATTTTTTAGCACCAAAGGCCTCGGCAACTTCGTTATCAGTATCAGCCATTTGTGCAAGTTGTATTTTAAGAGCTTGTAAATCAGCATCTTGCTTGGTTACGTGCTCTAATAAGCCCTGTAGTGCTTTGGCTAGCGGGTCATCGTCATCGCCACCTACTGCATACGCGCTAAATTTGGCAATTTGTGCCGCCGCTTTAGCTTTTTCTTCCTCTAAAATTCGTGCAGGAATGCCCACCGCAGTGGCGTTTTCAGGTACATCTTTAACCACTACTGCATTTGAACCAATCTTTGCATTTTTACCAATGGTAATTGGCCCCAAGACTTTTGCGCCTGCGCCAATTACTACGCCAGCTTCTAACGTAGGATGGCGTTTGCCTTTGTTCCAACTCGTTCCACCAAGGGTTACGCCGTGATACAGCGTGCAATCATCGCCAATAACGGCGGTTTCGCCAATTACCACACCCATGCCGTGGTCGATAAACACGCGGTGGCCAATGGTGGCACCTGGATGAATTTCAATGCCAGTAAAAAAACGTCCAATATGTGAAAACAGTCGTCCAAGCCAATAGAATCGGGCTTTCCACAGCCAATGCGAAAAGCGATGCATAATCAGCGCGTGCACGCCAGGGTAGGTTGTCAAAATCTCAAAATGCGTGCGAGCCGCTGGGTCGCGCTCAAAAACAATCGAAATATCTTCTTTTATATGGTCGAACATGTGTTTAATTTAATTGAATAAAAACGTTATTATGCCACAAACCATAATTGTTGACTAAATTAGTAGGGTAAATTAATAATGATACAATGTATTCGAGGTGGCTTAAGTGCTGCCTGTGCCAGCAAGGATGTTTTTGCAGCCTTAACTACGTTAGTTACGAAAGGAAAAATCATACAAGGTTCAAAAATTTGGCAGCGCATGATAGCGATATTGATATTAGGTATTTTTCTTAGTATGCCTTCATTATTGTCAGCAAAAGAAATATCAAACCGCCATGCTAATCATGCCAAGTCAATGACTGGCATGGCCTCGTTTTATGACGTCAAATTTCAGGGCAGGCGCACAGCAAGTGGCGAAAAGTTTAATAATAGCGCACTTACAGCAGCGCATAAAAGTTTGCCTTTCGGTAGTCTCGTTAAAGTAACCAATGTGCGCAACAGCAAAAGTGTAGTTGTGCGTATTAACGATCGTGGCCCGTATGTGCGCGGACGGGTGATTGATTTATCGAAAGCGGCAGCCAAAAAAATTGGTTTAAGCCACACTGGTACGGCACGTGTTAAGTTAGAAGTACTTAAAAAGTAAAGTTATGCTTGATGCGCCTTGTAGATTGTTTTGATTTAATATTTACTATGTTTTCTTGGTTCTTGCGTCAACGTCAGTACGCCGCGTAGCAAATTCACTTCTTCTTTTTCTAGCCGAGCGCGAGAATACAGGCGGCGCATGCGCTCGAACAATTTTTTAGGTGCATTGGGATTCAAATAGCCAATTTTTAGTAGCGTTTCTTCTAGGTGAGCGTAAAAGCGCTCCAGCTCGTCATTCGTGGCAAGCACCTCGCCAGCAGGCAGGTCTAGCTTGGCATCAGCAGTCGTCATTCTTAATTCGTAGCACATCAATTGCACTGCCATGGCGAGGTTAAGTGACGAGTACTCAGGGTTGGCGGGAATCATCGTGAGTAGTTGACAGCAATCAAGCTCGGCATTGGTTAGGCCGCTCATCTCGGTACCAAATACAAAAGCAACAGGCTGACTAGCCGCGTATTGATTGGCTTGCACGGCAGCTTCACGTGCATTTACCGTTTCGTGCGATAAATAACGTTTACGCGCACTCATACCAATTGCAAATGCACAGCCTACTAACGCTTCTGATAAGGTTTGCGTCACAATTGCATTGTCTAACACATCATCTGCACCTGCCGCCATTGCGGTAGCTTGCGCGTTAGGAAACTTATCGGGCTGAACCAGATATAAGTGCTTAAAGCCCATGGTTTTCATGGCGCGCGCGGTCGAACCTATGTTTCCAGGGTGGCTAGTTTGACAAAGTACGATACGAACATTATCAAAAATGGTGCTTGTAATAATTGACTGGGACAATTTGGGTATACGCCTATTAGTGCTAAAATAGCATTTTAACAGCTCTTTAAGAAATTTAAGTTATGCATCCAATGCTGAATATTGCAGTAAAAGCCGCGCGTGAAGCGGGTCGTATTATCAACAAAGGCTCGAACGACGTGGGTGCGCTAAAAGTGCAAAGTAAAGATTTTAACGATTTTGTGAGTGAGATTGACCACGCGGCTGAGCAAGCGATTATTGATACGCTAAAATATGCATACCCAGACCACGGTTTTCTGGGTGAAGAGAGTGGGAATACCAATCAAGAGTCTGACAATATTTGGATTATAGACCCGCTAGATGGCACAACTAATTTCTTACACAATTTTCCGCAATACTGCGTCTCTATTGCTTTGCAGCAAAAGGGAGTGCTAACTCAAGCGGTGATTTACGACCCTGTGCGTAACGATTTATTCACTGCCACCAAAGGCCGTGGCGCGTTTTTAAACGATAAACGTATTCGTGTCGCTAATCGTGCTAAATTGCAGGCCTCCCTTATTTCTACTGGCTTTCCGTTTCGCGATTTTACGCATTTAGATACCTATTTAGCCATGTTAAAAGATATGATTAAAAACACCACAGGCATTCGCCGTCCAGGCTCGGCTGCGCTTGATTTAGCCTATGTGGCTGCAGGTTACACTGATGGCTTTTTTGAGATTGGCTTATCAAGCTGGGATATTGCTGCGGGCGGCTTGCTGGTGCAAGAAGCGGGCGGCATGGTAGGTGATTTTGAAGGTAACGAAAGTTGGTTGCAAACAGGCAATATTGTGGCTGGCAACGCTAAAGTGTTCGCACAAACACTGCAAGTGCTTGCGCCACATTTAACCGATGCGCTTAAAAAGCAATTGGCTTAAAGTTTAGTGCGCACCAAACATTTCTTCATCCAGCCTACGGTCGACTTGCGCCGCTAGCTGAAACAGCCTGTCGTCCTTGCTCAAATTTACGCGGTTAAAAAATTCGGCTTTGTAATCATTGTCGTGAGCCAGTTTGTCCAGATCAATGGACCCCATTACTTTTCTACATTGCGCTAAAAATTCTGCATATATCGTTAGGCTATCGTTAGTATTATTTCTTAAAGCATTCAATTTTTTCATTTTACAAATATCCGCTGTTGGTTGATAACTAGCCTAAAACTAGGCTACTGCAATTTATTGTATGCATTTTTTGTGCCATCGAGTAATTTTACTAAAAATACGATAACTCATTATTTTTAATAACATTTTATAAGATATTAAAAACATAATCCGTAATACGAGTGATGAAAAATTTACAATAGTTGACGAAAAATTGAACACTAAAAACATCAAGTAAAACAAGTGTCAGCAACAATAATTAGCTAGTTTTAACGGATAGTCTGTCAGAACTATTAATTTAAGCGTGTACAATATTAATTCAAATTTTAGTGTATAGGTTTTGATGAAATTTTATGGGTTTAGATGGTATTTTTAGCGAATCAATATGCGCTAACTGCAGAGCATGTAGTGGGTGTTCGTGGTGAAAGATTGTTGTTTGAGAAGCTTAATTTTAAGTGTTCAAACGGTACGGTACTGTATTTGCAAGGTGCAAACGGCACTGGCAAAACAACGCTACTGCGCACACTTTGCGGGCTTTCTAAGCCATACGCGGGCAGTATTAGCTGGTGTGGTGAAAATATTAATTCTCTTGCCGAAGAGTATTATAAGCATGTGCTATATATTGGGCATTTGCCTGGCATTAAAGAAGACTTAACCGCGTTAGAAAACTTGCAATTTTCAATGGCCTTATCTGGCACACCTTTTCATTTGCTGCAAGCAACAGAAGTACTTAAAATGCTAGGCTTAGCGCGCGGGTTGAATTTACCCACACGTATGTTGTCACAAGGTCAGAAGCGGCGCGTAGCGTTAGCGCGTTTGTGGTTGCAAGATTCGCCTTTGTGGGTGCTAGATGAGCCGTTTACTGCTTTGGATGTAGCTGCAACCGAATTGCTGAAGAAAAAAATTGAAACCTTTGCCAATGCTGGCGGCATGGTGATAATGACCACACATCAAGAAGTTATCATTGATGCACCAAACTTTATACAACTGCGGCTAGATTCTTAAAATAATAATAGAATGTATAAAGAATTAGGCACATTTTCTGTATTGTATTGCGTGTTAGCGCGCGATATTCGGGTGGCATTGCGTCGCCAGTCTGATGTGGCAGCGGTGTTTTTCTTTTTTATTATTGCGGCGAGCTTGTTTCCGCTGGGCTCGGGCGCAGACCCGAAGCTACTTAAAGCGATGGCGCCAAGCGTGTTGTGGGTGACTGCGCTGCTTTCTTGTATGTTGTCGCTATCACGCATGTATGCGAGTGACCACGCTGATGGTACTTTAGAGCAAATTATGCTGTCGAATCAACCGACTGTGCTGATTGTGCTAATGAAAATTTTAGCGCATTGGTTGCTCTCAGGCTTGCCTTTGGTGCTGGTTGCGCCTTTAATTGGCGTGCAATTTAATTTAAGCGGTGCAGAGCTGCAAACGCTGGCTTTATCTTTATTGATGGGGACATTAGCGCTTAGTTTGATTGGCAGTATTGGCGCGGCACTTACGCTAGGCATACGTGGTACAGGCGTGTTGATTGCGATTCTGGTATTACCGCTGTATATTCCCGTGCTGGTATTTGGCGCAGGTGCAGTAAACGCGGTTTCTATTGGTATGAGCGCGAATGGTGCGCTTTCATTGCTCGGGGCTGTGCTGGCGATGGCGCTAGTATTTTCACCGCTGGCGTCAGCCGCGGCTTTGCGCATTGCGTTAGAATAAGCTTGCGGTATATATTTGAAATATGGCGAATGAAATATCACGAATGAAAAATATAGATATAAAATCTAATATGCAAACATCAAAGTTTAATTGGCTTCAATACGCATCGCCAAAAATTTTTTATCCGCTGGCAGGTAAGCTTATTCCATGGTGCCTGGCGGGTGCGGCCATTTTGATTGCATACGGCTTGTATCTTGGCTTATTCGTCGCGCCGACTGATTTTCAGCAAGGCGAGGGCTATCGTATTATTTTTGTGCATGTGCCTGCGGCGTGGTTTTCGATGTTTTTATATTTGTTAATGGCACTGTATGCGGGTTTGGGCATTGTGCTCAATGCGCGGCTATCGTACATGATGGCAACTGCGATTGCGCCTACTGGCGCGATGTTTACGCTAGTGGCCTTGGTGACAGGTTCGCTTTGGGGTAAGCCGATGTGGGGCGCGTGGTGGGTGTGGGATGCGCGGCTGACATCAGAGTTGATTTTGTTGTTTTTGTACATTGGCTATTTTTCGCTACAGGCTGCGATTGATGATAAAAGCCGTGCCGATAAAGCCAGTGCAGTGTTAGCGTTGGTAGGCGCGATTAACGTACCGATTATTTATTTCTCGGTCAAATGGTGGAACACGCTACATCAAGGCGCGTCGGTGAGTTTGATGAATGCGCCTGCCATGGCGGCGGTGATGCTAAAAGGCATGCTGGTGATGGCGATTGGCTTTTGGTTATATAGCATTGCAGTGATTCTGATACGCGTACGTTGCGAGATTTTAGAGCGCGATAGCAAAGCGGCCATGTTTCGGCAAGATTAGTTTCGACAAGCTATTAATACAAAGGGAAAAGTATGCAATGGCATAGCATGAGTGAGTTTTTGGCAATGGGCGGTTATGCATTTTATGTGTGGGGCTCGTTTGGCGTGACATTTGGTTGCATGCTGATTGAAATGTTGCTGCTAAATAGTCGCCGCCAAAGAATCACACAAGCTGTGAAGCAAGAAGCATTTTAATTAAAGGCATTTTAAGTATGAAAGTACGACACCTATGAAAGCAAGACATAAGCGATTTGGTTTAATCGCGGCAGGGCTCATTTTATTAGTCATTGCAACGGTATTAATTACCAAGTCATTCCGCAGTAACTTGGTGTTTTTCTTTACGCCAACCCAAGTAGAGAAGGGCGAAGCACCTAAGACCGGCAGCTTTCGCATTGGCGGTTTGGTCGAAAACGGCAGCTTAAAACGTCTGCCAGATGGCTTACACGTGCAATTTAGAGTCACAGATACGGCAAAAACCATGCAAGTGGTTTATAAAGGCATTTTGCCTGATTTGTTTAAAGAAGGTAAAGGCGTGGTGGCAGAAGGTAAGCTAGGCACAAATGGCGTGTTTGAAGCCGACCAAGTGCTGGCCAAGCATGATGAAAATTATATGCCACCAGAAGCTGCAGCTGCACTTAAAGCGGCACAAGAGAATAAAGCAAAAGGTAAAGTAATATGATTCCAGAATTAGGTCACTATTCACTCATTTTGGCGTTTTTCTTTGCCATTGTGCAAGGCACGCTACCGCTTATAGGGGTGTGGCGAAATAATAAAAGATTAGCCAACTTGGCTGTTCCAGCGGCTCGCACACAGTTCCTGTTCATTGCGATTGCATTTCTTTCGCTAGAGTACGCGTTTTACACCGATGATTTTTCGGTGCTGTATGTGGCATCTACCTCTAACTCTCACTTACCACTTATGTACAAACTGGCTGCCTTGTGGGGCGGTCACGAAGGCTCGATGTTGCTATGGGTGTCTATTTTGGGCCTGTGGACAATGGCGGTGACGCTGTTTGCAAAAGCCTTGCCAGATAGCTTTAGAATCAGGCTTATTGCTGTGATGGGCATGGTCAGTATGGGCTTTTTGGCGTTTATTATTTTTACTTCAAGTCCGTTCGAGCGACTCATTCCAGCCGCATTGGATGGTCGCGATTTAAACCCTCTATTGCAAGATCCTGGCATGGTGTTTCATCCGCCAGTCTTGTATATGGGCTACGTTGGCTTCTCGGTTGCGTTTGCATTTGCGATTGCCGCGCTGCTTGATGGCAAATTAGACATTACTTGGGCGCGCTGGACGCGGCCTTGGACAACGGTGGCATGGGTTTTTCTCACGCTTGGCATTGCGTTTGGTAGCAAATGGGCATATTACGAGCTGGGTTGGGGTGGTTGGTGGTTTTGGGATGCAGTTGAAAACGCTTCGTTTATGCCATGGCTAGTCGGTACGGCGCTCATCCATTCACTCGCCGTGACGGAAAAGCGCGATGCGTTTAAAGTATGGACGGTGTTGCTGTCGATTTGCGCGTTCTCACTTAGTTTGCTCGGTACGTTCTTAGTGCGCTCAGGCGTGCTCACCTCGGTACACGCATTTGCCACAGATCCGCGACGTGGTGTGTTTATTCTATTGTACTTGGTCGTGGTTATCGGCGGCGCGTTGCTACTGTTTGCGCTACGTGCGCCAAAAGTGGGTTTGGGCGAGAAGTTCGACGTGGTTTCGCGTGAATCTATGTTACTTGCCAATAACGTTGTGTTAGCCGCAGCCGCAGGCTCAGTATTACTGGGCACGATGTATCCACTATTAATGGATGCACTAGGTGCAGGTAAAATTTCAGTAGGCCCTCCCTATTTTGATGCGGTTTTTGTGGCGATTATGGCGCCAGGCTTATTTTTAATGGGTTTAGGGCCATTGGCTAAATGGAAAAAGGCCAGCTTGCCAGAAATCGGTACGCGACTACGCGTAGCGGCGGTGATTAGCGTCGTGTCGGCCGTGCTAGTGCCATTTGTGATGGGTAAGATTACCTTAATGTTGGTTGTCGGCGTATTTATGGGCATTTGGGTGACTAGTACGACCTTGATTTTGCTGCGCAATCGTATTGTAGCGCGCCAAGATACAACACCAAATTTAGTTGATAATTTAAAAGGTATTCCACTAGCGTTTTACGGCATGTTGCTAGCGCACTTGGGTATTGGCGTGTTTGTTTTGGGCGTAACCTTGGTCAAAGGCTACGAATCCGAGCAAGATTTACGTATGGATAAAAACGATGTGGCTAAAATTGGCAATTTAGATTTCAAATTTGACGGTGTTGCTAAGATTCAAGGGCCTAATTATGAATCAGCGCAAGGTACATTTACGGTAACCAGCAATGGCAAAGAAATGGCAGTATTGCACCCAGAAAAACGTTTTTACCCTGTACAGGGTTCGGTAATGACCGAGGCTGACATCAAGCCTGGTTTGGTGAAAGATTTGTACATATCGCTTGGCGAGCCGCTTGAGGAGGGTGCGTGGAGCGTGCGTATTTACATTAAACCCTTTGTACAATGGATATGGGCAGGTGCTATTTTAATGGCCTTAGGTGGCTTCTGTGCTTTGGCCGATAAACGTTATCGCATACGCAACAAAAAAACTGACCAAGACCTCAAAGCAGGTGAGCCGCAAGAAGCGCACGAGGCCTATTCAGCATGACGAGTATATTAAAAGCTGGGCGTATTTAATGAAGAGAACGGCTAAATTTTTAATTCCACTCGCCTTATTTTTAATTGCAGTTGGATTTTTATTTAAAGGTTTATTTTTAGATCCGCATGAAGTACCCTCACCATTGGTCGGCAAGCCTGCGCCAGCCTTTACAGCGCCGCTATTAAGTGATTCTGGCAACAGCTTTAATACCGCCGATATGAAAGGCAAGGTGTGGCTGCTTAACGTGTGGGCATCGTGGTGCGTAGCCTGTCGTGAAGAACACCCGGTGCTGGTAGCAATCGCCAAAACAGGAATCGTTGATACCTATGGGTTAGATTACAAAGATACCGATTTAGAAGCGCAGGCCGTGATTGATGAGAACGGCAACCCTTATAAACAAATTGCGACCGATATTGATGGAAAAATTGGTATCGATTATGGTGTGTATGGTGTGCCAGAAACTTACGTCATTGATAAAAAAGGCATTATTCGCTACAAACAAATTGGGCCAATAACCGAAGAAGCATTTTTTAGCAAAATTTTGCCATTAGTAAAAGAGTTGCAAAAATGAAAAAGTTATTCATCTTAATATTATTGCTAACCAACGCAGCTTTTGCGGGCGATGCCAAACCCTTGGCAGATGACCCCGTGATTGAGGCGCGCTTAAAAGCCATGTCTAGCGAGCTACGTTGCTTGGTTTGTCAAAATACTACGTTGGCCGATTCTACCGCGCCGCTGGCTGAGGATCTGCGCAAAGAAATCCGCGTACAAATGCGTGCAGGTAAAAGCGATCAAGAAGTGGTGGATTACTTGGTGGCTCGTTATGGCGATTTTGTACGTTATCGCCCACCAGTGAATAACGAGACCGCATTATTATGGTTTGGGCCATTTTTATTACTATTAATCGGCGGCTTTGTCCTGTTTCGCGTACTTAAAAAACATGCGGGCAGCGACGATATCCAAGGCGAAGACGCATAAAAGTTTGAATGAGGGCTGTTAAGAAATCGCTAAATGTTATATGCTGAAAGCAGATCATCACCTTGATGAGCTTATTTAACCATGACAACACAGGAAATAATAATGACAACAGCAGCGAAAAAAGTATTAGGCAAGACAGATTTAGTAGAACTAATTGCATCAACGTCAGACGTATCTAAAGTAGACGCTAATGATGCACTCAGTTTAGTATTAGATGGCATTAGTAAAGCGCTAGCCGCAGGCAACGATGTCAACATCACTGGTTTTGGAAAGTTTAAAGTTGCGCACCGCCCAGAACGTCAAGGCCGTAACCCTTCTAATGGACAAGCACTTACCATTAAAGCAAGCAATCAAGTAAGCTTTTCTGTTGGTGCTGGTTTAAAACAAGCGGTCAATTAATAAATTACGCTTTTTATGCATCAGTAGCACACGTAGTTAGCTGCTAAATAAAGTGGCTAACTACATGTGTTGTGTTTTGGCTAGATTCAATAATCTACAGTTCTAAATCTAACTTTACTTTAAGTGTAATTATTTATAGTTAATCAAATACTTGATAGTATTGAATTGTTTTTTAATTTAAATCACCATGCTATACATTTAAGCCCTCAGTGAAAATAGTTGATTTTTAAATAATTGACGGTACTAGCACCAACAGAAGCCCCACTATTGAGAGTAGCCAAATAATCGTTCTAATCACGGGGATTCCTAATGCATAAATTGGCAAGTAAATAATACGCGCTATCAAATAAATTAAGCTACCCCAATAGCTATAAACACTCAATGTGTGGCTGATAGCAACAAGCAAAACCGCACTTGCAAATAGTGGAAATGTCTCAAAAAAATTTGATTGTGCCCTTAAAAGACGTTCAGTCAAGGGTCTTAAATCTTGCGTCTTTTCATCACGCGCGCCCATATTCCATTTAACACCAAGTTCTTTTGTGCGGGCGTTTCCTGCAATAACAATATGAGCAAGACCGAGTATGATTGCCCAAGCCAAACAATGAAGTTCTAATGTCATGTCTATCGCCATATACAGTATCCTAAAATTTAAAATATTAATTTACTTATTAACATGTTGGCGCTCAGCTTCATTTCGTTTCATACTTAAATAGTCAGCTTTTTCCACTTCGTGTAACTGTGTTGCATATTGCTGGGTGCTTTCAAACCAGTATTCAAGGCGTTTTTCAAACTGCTCATCTACAGGGTTTTTAAATGTTGCTAAATAAGCATCAATTGCCAAGTAATAACGCATTGTATTACGCTCCACAACACCGCGTACACCTTGAATATAGTTAGGTTCACCATTTGCTTGCATGGACGCTATACTAAAGCCCACTTTGTTTTTTCCGAGGGTGGCTAAATATGCGTTCATCGCTAGTCGGCCAGTTAAGCCAAAAGAGTAAGCATAGGTAAAATGTAGAAAAGTTTGCTTGTTGTTAATTGGTGTGGCTTCAACCCAAATACGATAATCTTTTGTGCTTAAAGGGCCTTCGTCCGCTTTCATTTCTACAGAAAAGTAATTAGCCGCTGTAGTTATATTTTCATAGTTAAACTTGGTATCGTATGTTTCGGCTAAGGGTTGCTCATACTTTTTACCTAAATTAATGTCTAGCACAGTGCCTGCGTTGCTATGTGCGGCACGACAATACTTAACGTTAACATGCAAAATAAGCGCATCACACCAATGATCTGGATTGTTAATAGCACTATTTACCTCTTCAAATGGATAATCTAATACCACATAAATTTCACCTTTAAGCGCATCAGGTGATTCAGACGATTTAAGCACTAATTGGCGCTTAAATGGATTATTTTGCAATGCATTATTTAATGCTTTGTACTGCCCAATTAATGCAATCGCAAAACCATTTGCTGAAGGTTTGGCTTCAACAGCAAACGCATTTTTGCTAGAGGTAAGAATAATAGTTACACTAACCATTAGAATCATACTCACGGTTAGTGTTATGAGCTTAGGTGACAATCGATTCAACAGTCGCATTACTAAATTCCGTTCATTAGGTTTATTAATTAGGGTTAAAAAGCTAAAGGAAGCGCGCCCACAAACGAGCAGATTGTTCTTTGATACGTTCGCTGATTGAACGTTTACGCCAGTCTTCTAACGTGATTTGTTTAGATAATGTTAAATCGGATTCAAACAATGCTTGCATTTGCGCACCAAAGTCTTGCCCCAACATCACTGCATTGATTTCTTGGTTGTTGGTAAAGCTACGCCAGTCAAGGTTAGTAGAACCAATCGTAGACCACACGCCGTCAATCAGGGCAGTTTTGGCGTGTAGCATCGCCCCTTGACGCTCATAGATTTTGACATGAGCGCTAAGTAACTCATCGTAGTAAGAATGTGATGCGTAAAAAACCAAGTTGGAATCGGTTGTTTCGGGTAAAAGCAACCTTACATCTGCTCCACGGCTAACCGCATCTTTCAGTGCAGCAAGCAATTGCGGGTCTGGCACAAAATAGGCGTTAGTTAAAAATACTTGTGATTCTGCACTATTAATAGCCGATAACAAGGTGGCATACATTTGGCTGTAAGGTTCTTCAGGGTTACTCGCAATCGCCCTTACTATCTCATTGCCTTGGTTCAATAATACTGGGAAATATTCTTTTGATGCCAAAGGCTCGCCTTTTTGTTGTTGCCAAGTTTCAGTAAATATTTTTTGAAACTCAGCAACAACAGGTCCAGCAATCTGTAGATGCGTATCACGCCAAGGGATGTTATTTTTGCTGTCTTTTGAATTTTTTGCTGAGCGACTAAATGACCCACTTGAGTACACACTGCTAATATTAATGCCGCCTACAAAGGCAACTTTTCCATCAACGATTAACAGTTTTCGGTGGTCGCGCTGATTCAAGTCCCAATCTTTACGCTTATTTAAAGGATTGATCGGATTAAATTCTAGTACATTAATACCGCTGTCTTTAAGCGTGGCAAAAAACGCTTTTGGCGTATCAAAAGAGCCTGCGCTATCGTAAATCAAATTGACTTGCACACCGTTTCTTTGCTTTTCCATTAATAAGGACGCAAATTTTTTGCCGACTTCACCATCTTCAAAAATAAAAGTTTCCATATTGATGTGATCCTTGGCATTTTCTATCGCACTAAACATGGCGGCATAAGTACTTGGCCCATCGATTAGCAAATCCACATGATTGCCAACCATTAACGGGCTACCAGCAATCTCTGAAATAAGTGCCAAGTGCTTATCAAAAATATTCGTTTCCAGTCCATCTTTTTTAATTTTTTCGAGTATTTTTTTACTTTGTTGGTTGCTTATTGCACCGTGAGCGTTTTCTAAGCTAATTTTTTTAGGTGACTGCATCGCCATATCTGGCACAAGAATAGGCACAGAACTACAAGCTGTTAAAAGAATGAAACTTAGCGTAGTGAAAGATAAGCCTAAATATTTAACAACCATTTTTTGCCTTAAAAATTAATATAACCTAATTATAACCATACGCTAAAAAAATGAAACCTTGTGTACGCCAGCGTACAGAGCATTTTAAATTAATAGTTGATGATGGAAAAAGTTACGGTTTTCTATCGTCACCAGTGGAAGTGAAAATAACCACTATTAATTTGAATTTTTATGGAGATGAAAAATGAAACAATTTAAAATGGCAGCTAGTTTTATGTTAGCAGCCGTATTTGCAGTCATGTTGGGCTGTGCCTCAACAGCCAAACACGAAGGCACAGGCGAATATGTTGACGACAGTATTATTACTACTAAAGTAAAAGCGGCTGTACTCAATGAGCCAACACTAAAATCTGCCGAAATTAATGTAGAAACATACAAAGGTGTCGTGCAGTTAAGTGGCTTTGTTAACTCAGCGGCTGATATCGCAAAAGCAGCATCTTTGGCAAGTGGTGTTGAAGGCGTCACCTCTGTTAAAAATGATATGCGTCTTAAAACTAAATAATATGATTAGCTGCGTTTAGTTAACTAAGCGTTTTAATTAATTAGCCATCACTTTAAAGCGATGGCTAATTTTTTGATTAAAAAATGTAGTTTAACTAAACGATCACTTCGCCATTGTCAGGCGCATTGTTTAAGTCACTCACAGGCGACGCAAACTAATAAACAAAAAAGGTCTGTTCGATAGCACACGTATAACAGTTTAATTTAACTGTCGGCGAAAAAAGCCTTGTGTGCGCTTGATGTGCGCTTGCACACTGAAAAATAATATCGATCCAATTACGCGCAATGTGTGTAAGCGTACAGACGACAACAAGGTAAACAGGTAATTTCTCATTCAAGCATTTAACTTTGAATGAGGAAAATCATGAGCGAATTAACCCAACAGCCAGTTCAAGCAGAAAAAGTAGCCACCAAAAATATAGTTATAAAAAAGCATCAGCTGCCACCTTTGCAGTATGACTATGCCGCTTTAGAGCCCACCATTGATGCGCGCACCATGATATTGCATCACGATAATCACCATGGCGGTTACGTTAAAAAGCTTAATGAGGCATTAGAAAAATTTCCAGAGTTTCAGGATAAATCCGCTGCATGGCTGTTATGCAATTTAGACCAATTGCCAAGCTCAATTAAAACAGCCGTTCACAACAATGCTGGCGGACATGTGAATCACAGCATGTTTTGGCGTGCGATGAAACCATCTGGCGCGAATGAACCAAAGGGGCCGTTGCGTGATGCAATTAACCGCGACTTTGGTGGTTTTGCCGAATTTAAAAAATGTTTTGAAGATGAAGGTGCAAAAGTGTTTGGATCTGGCTGGGTATGGTTAGTGTGTAGCTTAAAAAATGGCGCTAATATGCAAGTCACCACCACCACTGGTCACGACAACCCATTAATGCAAAACCTGTTACCTGTTTTATTAAACGATGTGTGGGAACATGCTTATTACTTGCGTTATGAAAACCGCCGCCCTGATTATTTAAAGGCGTGGTGGGCTATCGTTGATTGGGAAGAGGCTTCAGCTTGTTTTGAAAAAAGATCGCAGTCGGTAAATGAAATATTGACGGTAGAAAATGAACGATTTTTAGCAACCTAATAAAAATAGCCCTAATGTGCGCTACCACACCGACACACTGTGCAATTAATTTTAGACTATATTTAAACTAGAAACAGCCATTGTTAATTAACCATTTGAAAGGATTACAAATGCGCATAGATCGAAACAATGGTACTTGGCCAAAGTTAAAAGCCAAACGGCATAATAAATTCGATGATACGCCTTTAAAAAATGTAGATATGGTACATAGCAACTTAGATGGCGAAACACTTAATAGCCAAAAAATAACAAAAGACAGAGCACCCAAGCAACTTTCTAACCTACAAAACATGGTTAAAGACATGGCTGATTATGCCGATAATCAAGACAAGCATAACTAAGAAAAGTTATGAAAATTATCAATAAGGAAAAGACACATTTCATGCAAAAAGCGAGCAACGGCTTACTTTATGTTAAATACGACACGATTGAAAATGTACATTTATTAATTAACACTATTTTAGATAATGGACATAAAAAAATATTAATTAACCAAGCACTTAAAGCTTCAAAAAAGAGTTGATATGACAAAGTTAGATGTTAGTGTCAGTGAGCTTATTGTAGCTGTGTTGACAGCAGTGGCACTTATTTTCTGCATCACCTTTTTTAACGGTGCAAATGCCGACAGTATGCCTATAAGCAAGTATCAATCGCTCGAGAATAATCTGATGACCGATTACAAGGTGGCAAAAGCCCATTGTGACTTACTTGTTGGCAATGCAAAAGCTTCGTGCAATACAAAGTCTGAAGCTGCCAAAGATATTGCAAGGTCTAAGCTAGATGCCAGCTTCAAGCCGGCGATTCAAAATCGTCATGACGCTAATATAGAAAAGTCAGGCGCGATTGAAAAAGATAAAACAGCTAAATTTGATGAATTGGGTTACCAAACCAATCCATTTATTACCGTTGAATTTAATAATATTTACCACGTTAAAGCATAAGGCTAAAAAATGAACCAATCAACTAAAGACAATACAGCAGGCAATTTAAAAGCATTAACAGATACACAAACTTTGCGAAAACGCGCTCGCCAACATGTAGAAGAGGGCGCTGTTACCACTGGTTACGCCGCAGATAGAGAGGCTGTAATAAAGCTGTTAAATGAAGCCTTGGCGACGGAGCTAGTGTGTGTGTTGCGATATAAGCGCCATCATTTTATGGCAAAAGGTATTCATTCTGAGTCAGTAAAGGCAGAATTTTTACAACATGCAAATGAAGAAATGGCACACGCGGATAGCATAGCACAGCGTATTACCGAATTAGGTGGCGAACCTAATTTCTCACCTGATGGATTGAGCAGTCGTAGTCACGCAGAATACATGCCTGGTGACTCTTTAGTATCGATGATTAAAGAAGATTTGATTGCTGAACGTATCGCGATTGAAAGTTACCGTGAGCTGGTTGCCTATTTAGGTAATAACGATCCTACTACTCAGCGCTTGATAAAAGAAATTTTGGCGATGGAAGAAGAACATGCCGATGATATGGCCTCACTTTTAGAAGGTATGAAAATTTAGTAAATAACATGCAAATCTAATTAACCAGATTAAATTTTTGTTAATTATAATGTTTGCGCATTGCAATCTTACCTAGGCTGAGCAGTAGCCTACGAAATAAATGCTACTAAGGCGATTAGCTCGCAACTCCGCTTTTAATGGCACGGTTGTAAATTAATATTATGGTCTGCGCACAAACGTATCAATAGAATACAAAATGAAAATCAGGCTAATTAACGCGATAGATTGCTTTAATTAGCCTGATTTTTAATAAATAATACTATACGTTAGTAAGTGGTTAGCTTTTTACTTCTAAACTATTTTTAACAGATTTCACACCAGCAACATTTTTTACCACCTCTTCGGCTCTCATTTTTGCCGCTTCATTATCGACAAAGCCACTCAACAGCACTTCACCTTTGCGGGTTTCTACGCTAATTTGTAAAGTTTTTAAATCGGGCGCGTTAAAGATTGCCGCTTTTGC
>JANXWL010000067.1 GCA_025351225.1 Methylotenera sp.
CGCAGATTAGGCATAACAATTGCGCGCGCAAATTGGCGCGCGGTATCAGGCAAAACTGCTTGCAAAGCCACGCCGTCGCGTAAATGTAAGTGCCAATCATCTGGGCGGGCAATAGCCAAAGTAGTGATAAGTTTATCGGTCATTTTTTAATTTCTTGCTTTAATAGGCTTGTCATTTAGCTTGCTTTAAAGCAAGGGAAAACTCGTATAAATCGTTTTTCTTTAAGTTGGTAATTTCGGTCGCTAATGCAACCGCTTGTTTTAGCGGCAACTCTGCCAGCAAACATTTTAATACACGTTGCGCTTCTGCGCTTATTTCTTCTACTTCTACAATCGGTGCGGCCTCTATTAACAATACAAACTCACCACGCTGTTGATTGGGGTCCGCCTGCAGCCAAGCACTGGCTTCATTTAGGGTGCAGGTGTAAATCGTCTCAAAAGTCTTGGTCAGCTCGCGGCAAAAGGTAATTTTTCTATTCTCGCCAAGCACCTTAGCTAAGTCTTCTACGCACTCCACAATGCGGTGCGGCGCCTCATAAAGCACCAAAGTTACCGTTTGTGATTTTAATTGCTCTAAAATTTTACGCCGCGCCGCACCACTAGCGGGCAAAAAGCCATGAAAATAAAACCCATTTTGCGTAATACCGCTTGCGGATAGTGCAGCTACCACAGCACTTACCGCAGGAATTGGCACTACTTTTATGCCAGCCTCGCGCACCACTTTTACCACAATCGCACCCGGATCGCTAATTCCCGGAGTTCCTGCATCGGTGACTAGCGCAATATTGTCACCACTTTTAAGCTGCGCCAATAGCTTTTCTGCCGATTGCTGCTCGTTATGCTCGTGTACTGCGATTAATTTTTTGCTGATGCCAAAATGGCTTAATAAGCCCGAAGTATGCCGTGTATCTTCAGCCGCAATGGCATCCACGCTTTTCAGGGTTTCAATTGCGCGCAGTGTTATATCACCCAAATTGCCGATTGGCGTTGCCACCACGTATAATATGCCTTGGCCATTTGTTTTTAAATCATTCATACTTGAATTTTAAGCCAAAGTCACCGTATCGCCTATGAAAATGAATGAAAACAACGCAGGCCTTGCGGCTGAAAAGCTCGCTGCAACTTTTTTGGCTAACCAAGGCCTTAATTTGGTAGCACAGAATTATCATTGCCGATTTGGTGAGATTGATTTGATTATGCGTGATGCCAACACCCTTGTATTTATTGAAGTGCGGCTGCGTTCTAACAAACAGTTTGGCAGTGCGGCGGCCAGTATTACGCCGCAAAAACAACAAAAATTAATGCTAACTGCGCAACATTATTTGCAGCAAAATCCTCAAAAATACGCGTGCCGATTTGATGTGCTGTTAATGGATAAAGTGGAAATAAGTGCGATTACTTGGCTTAAGAATGCGCTTGAAGCCTGATGGACGCATAACAACTTGTTACAACTTGCAACAATTATGTCATTCAAGTTGTGTATTATATAATTCATATATACGGTAATTTTGATCAATTTAACAATAAAGCACTTTAAAATTAAAATAAGTACATTAGGAGCAAACATGACTTCAAGTCCAATTAAACGCAACTTACGCCTCGTATTGCAGCTTATCCTAGCCATCGGCTTTACAGCACAACTCACTGCCTGTCTTCCCCTTGTTGCAGGCGGCGCAGCGGCTGGCGGCGCGGTTGCGGCTGATAGACGTACCTCGGGCTTTTATGTTGAGGATGAAAACATTGAGCTTAAAGCAGTTAAAAAAATGGAAACTAACTTGGGTGAGCATGCCCATGTTAACGTCACCAGCTATAACCGCAATATATTGCTCACAGGCGAGGTGCCAGATGCGGCAGCCAAAGCCAAAGCCGAAGCATTAATAAAAGAGATCGAAAACGTGCGCAATATCACCAATGAAATTGCAGTTGAGCCTAAATCATCACTCAGCTCGCGCAGTAATGACACTTACTTAACCTCTAAAGTAAAAACAAAATTTGTGACGGAAAATAAATTCCCAGCAAACTACGTAAAAGTGGTGACTGAAAATAGCGTAGTTTACTTGCTGGGCATCGTCACCAAGGCCGAAGCTGATGCAGCGACAGAAATCGCTAGCAATACCGATGGCGTGGCTAAAGTGGTTAAAGTATTTGAATATATGAACTAAACCCCATTAATTAAACTTAGTAGAAACTAAAGACTAAATGATTGATAAAAAGCCAGCTGTAAAAACCGTAGAAATTATTATTGAAGGCGTTACTCGTGAGGGAAAGCAATTTCGCCCAAGCGATTGGGTAGATCGCATGTGCAGCACTTTTGCCACTTTTGGCGAAAACCGTAAACTGCGCTACTCGCCTTATTTAAAGCCAGAAATGGTTAATGGTGTACGCTGCTTAGTGGTAGATACGAAGCTAAAAATTACCAACCCTGAGGGCTTTGAGCAGCTGATGCACTTTGTGGAAGAGAATCAATTAAACATAAAAGACGAAGCAGGCAACACAATAACCGCACCCGTTTAGCGTCTTATTTTTCGCGCACTAAAATGCTATCCAAATACTGCTTAGTCACTAAGCCGTGCTTAATTTTAATCAGGTCGCCACGCGGGTTGTAAATGTAGCTGGTTGGTAGCACATCGGTAAACCCAATTTGCCTCATCGTATCATCGTCACCCAGCACTATGGGGTACGACATCAACATATCATCGACATATTGGCTTACTTCTTTGGCGTTTTGGTAATCAAACGCCACGCCAATCACCATCACATCTTTATTTTTTCGGCTATCGTACAAAGCCACCAAATCAGGTACTTCTTCTAAGCACGGCGGACACCAAGTAGCCCAGTAGTTAACTACTACCCACTTGCCTTTATATTGTGAGAGCACATGCTTTTTGCCAGCCATATCTTTTAAATCAAAACTATTGGCCGCAAAAGCAATGCTGTGCAAACTAAATAGCAAAGGCATTAATAACAACAAAAATAATTTTTTATACCGCATAAGTGTTCTATACAATCAAGTAATAAGTAAAAAAAGTGACAAATTTAAAATTAAGCACTAATATGAAACATTCCTGCTGGAGTTTTTATGCCACTCAGTCTTAAGTTGCCAAGTTTAGATGATAACCCAATTTTATTGGCCGAAACACGCTCGAACAAAATTAGCGAGTTTGTGCAAAAACTGCCATTTGGCGACCCTATTGCAGCAGCGACTGATTTAATTGATGAGTTACAAATTTTAAACAGCCAAAAAGTGGCTTTTTCTAATCGACTTAACGCTTTAGAACTGTATCGACCTACAGCAATTCAAATTTATAATGATTTATTGCCGCATTTTAGCAGTGCAGCCATGCCTTTGAGCAAAAATGAGCAAGCTTTTGCCGATGCCGCAGTGCAATTGTGGCAAGAAATGGCCTATGGCTACAAGTTTTCGCTAGTTGATTTACAAAACAAAATTTTAAATTTAGGCAGTAGCAAAAGTACTGCGCTAGTCGTGCAGCGTGCTATTCATGCGCTTAAAGAAATTGCTTTGGTCTATCACCTTGGTTATCGTAGTGTACCTGCAAGATTATGGTCTGATCTGCATCAGTTATATTTTTGTGCGGTGCAACAATCTGCTGAAAATTTACCAGTGAATGATCAGCTTGCCTTTAACAACAGCAGCTCAGTAAATTTGATTTACACACATGTATTATTAACTTCGCTAGCTGACCCACAGCATCTTGCGAATGCAGACATACTTAAAACCGATACTTATTTATCAAAAATATGTGTGCATGCAGAGCTACGGCCTTTAGGTATTGTTGATAATCCTGCTGGTGTGTTTTTAGTTGCGCTTGATAGCAGCAAACCTCCTACGCCATTTGCTAAAAATAAAGAGTTACCAGATGATAAAACCGATATCTTGCTGCTAACACTTGGCTTGGCACGGCAAATGCATCAGCATATTAAAGTGCTGCAACTACGCCAATTGCCAGAAGATAATTGTCTGCCAATTAATGCATTTGAAAGTCACTTTGAAGACTTGCTAATGCGTTTAATTAAGAACTTCGGCAGATCGCCCAAGCGCGTATTCTCTAGAACCCAGAAAAGTGATGGTGTTGAGCTTGGTGTTGGTTTAATGGCTGCTCATCATATTTTGCAAGTAGGCGATTTTTCTACCGCTCAGGTTGCTGTCACCATTAATACTGCTAAGGCCTCACGTTGGCAGGTGCTTAATGTAAGCGCGGGTGGCTGTGCATTACGTAAATTTAGCTCATCACAAGCATCTGCGCATATTGGTGATGTAGTCACCATGAGAAATAGCAAAACCTCTTCTTGGGAGCTAGCTGTTTTGCGCTGGGCAAATGTAAACACACTGAATCAGCTAGACGTTGGTTTAGAATTAATAGCGCCGAATGCTAGCGCATGTCTAGCGCAACACGACAATAGCGCTGTTCAGGGTGAGGCATTGCTATTGCCAGAGCTAAACGGGTTAAAGCAGCCAGCTAGCATTCTTGCTGCGCGCGGCTTTTGTAAACCAGGCGACACTTTAATACTTTCTAGTGAAAATAATAGCCATAAAATTTTGGTGGGTAACTTAACTGAGCGAACGGCAAGATTTGAGCGTTTTCAATATAGCTTTGCCCTGATATCTTAAGCCGTTCAAATTAGCTTGATATTTGGCAAACGATATTGTTATACTAACACTTGAACTTGATGTTTAAATTCCTAATCTTAGCCCCATATTCAATATAACAATAATAAATTGGCTATTTACACTAGCGCTATAGCTAAACAGCTTTATAGTTGAAACATCAGCAATTCATCTTATTTAAAATTTGAGGTCACAATGAGCGAACATATTACCCACACCAGCGATGCTGCTTTTGAGCAAGAAGTGTTGCAATCGCAAATTCCAGTATTAGTAGATTACTGGGCAGAGTGGTGCGGCCCATGCAAAATGATTGCGCCAATTTTAGATGATATTTCTAAAGAATATGCTGGCCGCTTAAAAATCGCCAAACTCAATATTGATGACAATCAACAAACACCACCTAAATACGGCATTCGAGGCATTCCTACTCTAATGTTATTTAAAAATGGCAATGTAGAGGCGACCAAAGTAGGCGCGCTTTCTAAGTCTCAATTAACAGCTTTTATCGATAGTAATTTATAATTTAATTAAACTTTAGCCTGCTGCTGGCATCTATTTGACGCCAGCTTTTTTATACCAACCTTTCTGTTTCTTGTACCACCTCTTCTAGCGAGTTTCCACATGCGTCTATCCGATCTTAAACATCTTCCTGTCACCGAATTAGTCGACATGGCAATTGCCGACGAAATTGAAAATGCGAGCCGTATGCGCAAGCAAGATTTGGTTTTTGCTATTCTTAAGCACAAGGCAAAAAAAGGTGACAGTATTTTTGGCGACGGCACGTTAGAAGTGCTACAAGACGGCTTTGGTTTTTTGCGCTCGCCCGATACATCTTATCTAGCGGGTACGGACGATATTTACGTGTCACCATCGCAAATTCGCCGCTTTAACTTGCATACAGGCGATAGCATTCAAGGTGAAATTCGTACGCCCAAAGATGGCGAGCGCTACTTTGCCCTAGTAAAAGTGGATATGGTGAATGACGAAGCGCCAGAAAATGCCAAACACAAAATTTTATTCGAGAATTTAACACCTCTATTCCCAACCATTCCACTCACTTTAGAGCGTGAAATGCGCGGTGAAGAAAACATCACAAGCCGCGTCATTGATATGATTGCGCCCATTGGCCGCGGCCAACGTGGCTTATTGGTTGCCAGCCCTAAAAGTGGAAAAACGGTCATGATGCAAAATATAGCGCATGCCATTACGGCTAACCACCCTGATGTGATTTTGATTGTGCTGCTAATTGATGAGCGTCCAGAAGAAGTGACTGAAATGACGCGCTCGGTTAAAGGCGAAGTTGTGGCCTCCACCTTTGATGAGCCCGCAACACGTCACGTGCAGGTGGCAGAAATGGTGCTAGAAAAGGCAAAACGTCTTGTGGAGCATAAAAAAGATGTGGTGATTTTGCTAGACTCTATCACCCGTTTAGCACGCGCTTACAACACTGTGATTCCATCATCTGGCAAAGTGCTTACAGGTGGTGTTGATGCTAATGCGCTGCAAAAACCCAAAAGGTTTTTTGGCGCAGCACGTAACATTGAGGAAGGTGGCTCGCTCACCATCATCGCTACAGCCCTTGTAGATACTGGCTCGCGTATGGATGACGTGATTTACGAAGAGTTTAAAGGTACGGGCAATATGGAGATTCATCTAGACCGTAAAATGGCGGAAAAACGCCTGTACCCTGCTATTAACGTCAATAAATCGGGTACGCGTAAAGAAGAATTGCTCATCGAAAAAGATGTACTGCAAAAAATATGGGTGCTACGTAAATTGCTTTACCCAATGGACGACTTGGAAGCGATGGAGTTCTTGCTGGACAAAATCAAAGCGACTAAAAATAATGCCGACTTTTTTGACAGTATGCGCCGTGGCTAAGATTTAGACGCAGGCGCATAGGGGGGGTGAGTTAAATCAATGTAAGCTGGTTTTTTTTGCATGATAAATTTCTTCTAACGAAATTTTACCTTGCGAATTTGTAGCAATTGAAATATTGGCAATCATTTCTTCTAACGCGGCTTTGTAACCGCTTTCAAAAACCCAATATTGGCACTTTTCTTTGTTCAATAGTTTGGAGACGCTAAGCTCTTCGCATAAGCAGTTAAATGCATCCAAACATACATTGTTATCAGTTAAACTCATTTAAATTCCTTTTTCTAATTTTTTTAGTTTTATTGCAAATAGTAATAAGCATATATCATGCCAATTACGTTTTATGCCGTATCTGCAGAATTTAGGCAGCTACCCGTCACTAGTTATTGCACAATCGCGTGTTTTAATGGATAATGCGTGCCTTATTGCAACTGCTTAAATTTAGAGAGAAAAGCATGAAAGCTGATACGCACCCAAATTACCCAGAAATTAACGTTACCTGTAGCTGTGGTAACAAGTTCAAAAC
>JANXWL010000076.1 GCA_025351225.1 Methylotenera sp.
CCCCGTTGGGTCGCCAATCATGCCAGTAAAATCACCAATTAAAAACAACACGTTGTGACCTAAATCTTGAAAATGGCGCAATTTATTAATCAATACAGTATGCCCAAGGTGCAAGTCTGGTGCGGTCGGGTCAAAGCCTGCTTTAATGCGTAGCGGCACGCCTTTTTTTAGCTTCTCGACCAATTCGGCTTCCAATAATAGCTCTTCTGCGCCGCGTTTGATGATAGCCAATGATTGGTTAATATCTTTATTCACTTTAATTTTCCAAAAATATTGGGTTTGTTTTTTACAATTTGTTACTTTTTATTCGCTTAAAAATTCTGTTACCATGCTTTTTTATTCAAGCATTTGGGCGGCACTGTATCATTTATATAGTTATTTTTTATGCAGCAAAATAATCAAAATTTTAATAACAATTCTAGATTTTCTATTTTAACGCAAAACCTATTACTCAACTTGCGTAAAATAAAATTGCGTTGGCTTTTACTAATATTACTTTTACCACTTTGGGGTGTTTTAGCTGCATTTGGTAATTCGTCTAACGGCTCACAATCTAGCACTAACAGCCATGTGGATATTAAAACGGTGGTTGATGAAGTGACACTGCCATTACCTGTAGAGGCGGTAAATCATAATGAGGTATTTTGGCAACTGGAGGCTGTGCGAGCCGACGACACCTTATATACATTATTTAAGCGCATGAATATTCAAGATGAAGATGCAATCAAGTACTTAATGCTAGCCCCTGAGGCACATGCGCTTAACAAAGAGCTGATTCCTGGCCATAAGCTAGAAATTAAAACTAATTTAGACGGTAAATTATTGCATTTAGAGTACGAGATTGATAACGAAACGATTTTAGTAGCGGGGCTAACGCCGCAAGGTTATCAACTAGCCACGCAAAAACTCATTTTACAAAATCACCATATTTTAAAATCGGCAGTCATTACTAACTCTTTATTTGGTGCGACAGATGATGCGGGCATACCCGACCAAATTGCTTTGCAAATTGTTGATATTTTTTCTGGCCAAATTGATTTTCAGGATGATTTAAGCCCAGATGACCATTTTAATGTGATTTACGAAGCATATTACAACGCGGGCGAGCTGATGAAAGTAGGCAATGTGCTAGCAGTTGAGTTTGTGAATAACGGCAAAACCTACCAAGCCGTGCATTTTGGTGATGCAGAAGGCAAATTTGCCTACTACACGCCCGATGGCAAAAGCTTGCATAAATCGTTTTTACGCTCGCCTGTTGAGTTTACGCGCGTCAGCTCCACTTTTAGCACTGGTCGTTTTCACCCCATTTTACATCGCATGCGCGCGCACCAAGGTGTGGATTTTGCCGCGCCAACTGGCACTCGGGTTAAGGCTTCTGGCGATGGCGTGGTAGACTTTGTTGGGCGCAAAGGTGGCTATGGCAATGCCATTGTACTTAAACATAATGACGGCATTAGCACGGTTTATGGGCATTTATCAGCTTTTGCAGCGGGTTTGCACAAAGGCCAACAGGTGTTACAAAATGATATTATTGGCTATGTGGGCATGACAGGCTTGGCCACTGGCCCGCATTTACACTACGAATTTTTAATCGCTGGCACGCATCACGACCCGCTAACAGTGGCCTTGCCAACCAGCATACCGATTGAGGCAAAATACCAGCAAGCGTTTGATGCAACGAGCTTAGATTACATGGCACAAATTGAAATACTGAATCGTAGCCATGTTGCCGCAAAAGATTAATTAGGCGCAAAAAATTAATTAGGAAAATATTAATGCAACTATTCATTGGGATTATGTCTGGCACCAGCCTAGATGGCGTGGATGTTGCACTGGTTAGGTTTAAGGCCGGGGCTTGCACATTACAAGACTCGCATTTTTTGCCCTATCCAACTACGCTTAAAACCAAGCTGCTAGACTTGCATGCGCCAAACCAAAACGAGCTAGAAGCCGCATTATTGCTGGGTAACGCGTTGGCACATTTATATGCTGAAGCGGTTAATCAATTATTAACAAAAACTGGTCTGCAGGCCAATAAAATAGAGGCAATAGGCTGCCATGGCCAAACGATTAGGCACAGGCCAGAGCTTGGATTTACGCTACAAATTGGCAACGCCGCACTGCTGGCGGAGCTTACTGGCATTACGGTTGTTTCAGACTTTCGCAGCCGCGACATTGCTGCAGGCGGCCAAGGCGCGCCCTTAGTGCCTGCGTTTCACCAAGCCATTTTTGGCGATTCAACCAAAAACCGCGCCATTGTTAATATTGGCGGCATAGCCAACATCACTTACTTAGCCAAAAATGGCGACGTGCTTGGTTTTGACTCAGGGCCTGGCAATATGCTTATTGATAGCTGGGTAAAGTTACATTTAAACCAAGACTATGATGCCAATGGCGAGTGGGCGGCCAAAGGTGTGGTGCTAGATTCGCTACTATTTAATATGCTCGCCGAGCCTTATTTTGCCTTGCCACCACCCAAAAGTACGGGTCGCGACTTATTTAACGACCATTGGTTAAAACAACATTTGCTATACCCGCATTTGCGCCCACAAGATGTGGCACGCACGCTTACCGCGCTCACTGCGCACAGCATTCACGATGCACTTAACAAATGTGGCAATGTTGATGAGGTGTACATTTGTGGCGGCGGCGCACGTAATGATTGTTTAATCGCCAGCCTGCAAGCCCTGCTGGGCAAGGCGCCTATACACAGCACCAAACAATTAGGCATTGATGTTGATTGGGTAGAGGCCGTAGCCTTTGCTTGGCTTGCCAAACAAACCATTGACAGCAAACCCAGCAATTTACCTGCCGTAACAGGTGCAAGAGGTTTGCGCGTATTAGGTGCAATTTACCCTGCTTAAGTGTTCATTTTTGAACCCTTGCACCAAATTCGCGCACTAGTTTTGTGCAATAAAATTAACTAAATTTTAAAGTCTTAACTCTTTGCTTAGTGTTACATAACATTTCACTAATTCATTGCGTATAATCTTTCTATAAATGTTAATAAAGAGTTAGTTATGTCAACAAAACCAACTAAAGCCACCATTAGTTTCGATAACAACGCTACGCCAATAGAGCTGCCCATGCTTTCTGGCACACTGGGCAACGATGTGATTGACATTCGCGCGCTAGGCAAGCACGGCGTATATACTTATGACCCAGGTTTTATGGCAACTGCGGCCTGCCAATCGAACATCACTTATATTGATGGTGAAAAAGGTTTGCTGTTACATCGTGGTTACCCCATTGAGCAACTGGCCGAGCATTGCGATTTTTTAGAAGTATCGTATTTGCTAATGCATGGCGAGCTACCTAATGCCGAGCAAAAAGCTAATTTCACTAAAATAATTAGCACCCACACCATGTTGCACGATCAACTCAGTAATATATTCCGCGGCTTTAGGCGCGATGCGCACCCCATGGCAGTCATGATTGGTGTTGTAGGCAGCATGTCCGCCTTCTATTTCGATGCCATGGACGTGTACAACCCGCAACATCGAGAAATTTCGGCATATCGATTACTCGCCAAAATGCCGACTATTGCTGCGTGGAGCTACAAATACAACCTTGGCCAGCCGTTTATGCAACCGCAAAATAAGTTGAATTATGCCGAGAACTTTATGCACATGATGTTTGCTACACCGTGCGAGGAATACACACCAAACCCAGTATTGGCGAAGGCTTTCGAGAAAATTTTAATCTTACACGCCGACCATGAACAAAATGCATCCACCTCTACCGTTCGGCTAGTTGGCTCAAGCGGCGCGAATCCTTTTGCCAGCATCTCGGCAGGCATTGCCTCGCTGTGGGGGCCTGCGCACGGCGGTGCTAACGAAGCTACCCTGCAAATGCTGGAAGAAATGGGCGATGTATCGCGTATTGGCGAATTTATTAAACGTGCCAAAGATAAAACGGATAGTTTCAGGCTAATGGGCTTTGGGCATCGCGTCTATCGTAGCATGGATCCTCGTGCATCTATCATGCAAAAAACCTGCTACGAGGTGCTGAATGAGCTTGGCCTGCACGATGACCCTATTTTTAAATTGGCGATGGAACTGGAAAAAATCGCGCTTGAAGATGATTATTTTGTCAGCAAAAAACTCTACCCTAATGTCGATTTTTACAGCGGCATTGTCATGCGCGCAATGGGCATTCCAAACTCCATGTTTACCGCCATTTTCGCCCTAGCCCGTACCGCAGGCTGGATAGCACAATGGAGCGAGATGAATGCCGACCCAGAACATAAAATCGGCCGCCCAAGACAGCTTTATACGGGTGAAGCGAGACGCGAGTTTATGCCAATAGATAAAAGAGCATAAATTTACAGGATGTATTAAAATCTTAATTTTAGGCAATACTAAAAATAGTTAATTCCATGATTTTATTAGTTACTTTATCTTTAAAAGTTAATTGGCTTTCACATTTGACGCTTTTAAAAGCATCAAATAGGATGCCTACTTTACGTTATGCATCAAGATAGAGAAATGAGTTATCAAGAGATACTGAAACTATTGCAACGCGATTTGGCACAAACAGATTTGTTCACTGAACCACGGCGGCAGTCATCCTCCGGCTTCACAGAGTTTCTATTATTGAAACTCAAAGATATAAAACTAAAAATGTACCAAGAAAAAGGTCATGAGATGCCACATCTTCACATTGACTGCGGAAAACAACATCATGTGGCAAGCTTTGCAATTGAGCCGCCCTCCAGAATCGAGGGTTCATTGCATCCAAAGTACGACAATTCAATTATCAAATGGATAACCGCCAACAATGAGAATCTTCTCAAAATATGGAATGAAGCCCAAGTAGGCGGCAATCCCAATATTTTAATTGCTCAACTTAGCGGCAATGCATAACCCATCATTCAAGCGGGGCACGCTAAAGCATGCCCCTTAATTCAAACGTTAGCCGTCAAGGAAGTACGATGCTCCGTCGCCGTGCCCTCGCCCTCGTCTATGTGATCGGCCTTTTCTTTGGAAGCACCGCTTTCGCAGCTGACCTACCAGTCGTGACCGTCAACGAGTCATCGCTTCCATACGAGTTTTCCCTGTCTAATTACGACAACTCACCGAGCAACTACGACAACTCAATCAGCAACTACGACAATTCTTCAAGCAACTATGACAACTCGGAGAGCAACTATGACAACAGTTCCTCCAACTACGACAACGGGCGAAGCGGGGAGCGTCGCTTGCTGTACAAGGACGGGGCTTCGCGGAAGTTTGCGGGCTACTACGTTAGAACCGGAACTGGCATAACAAACTTCTTCTCGCCTAGTGGCAAGAGGATGTTCTACAACCCTAAGAAGGGACGGGCGGTGTTCAGCGGAAAAGACGGCTCCTTCTGTGGCGTACTGGCTCGGGTAGGTGAAGAGTTTTCGCTTGCACTTACGGAGCAGGGAGTGAAAATCCTGTTCCTCTCTCAGTAGGTTGAAGTCAGCTGTGCGCAACCCCGTGACGGCTAACCCTTCCTTCAAGCGGACCTGCCTTCGGCAGGCCGCTTAAGTCAAAAGTTAGAACTCATTAACGATATAAAACAAAAAAGCCAAGCAAACGCTTGGCTTTTTAAACGCAATCAATCACTTAAACTGAGAACGAGCTGCCGCAACCACACGTAGAAGTCGCTTGCGGGTTACGAATCACAAATTGTGAGCCTTGCAGGTTATCTTGGTAATCAATCTCTGCGCCCATTAAATATTGCAGGCTCATGGGATCGATTAACAAAGTAACAGCTAGCGTAGGGCGGATTAGTTTACGTAATCCGCCGAATGACAACTTTCAAAAAATCACTTCCGGCGGATAACGCTTCGCTCATCCGCCCTACAGCCCTCATGGATATTGGCTTGCAGGGCATCTAATCTAATTACTATATAAGTCTACAATACTTAAAAACAAAAAAACCAAGCAAACGCTTGGCTTTTAAACTAAATCCACAACTTAAACGGTTAAACTGAGAACGAGCTGCCGCAACCACAAGTAGAAGTTGCTTGCGGGTTACGAATCACAAATTGTGAGCCTTGCAGATTATCCTGATAATCAATCTCCGCGCCCATTAAATATTGCAGGCTCATGGGGTCGATTAACAAAGTAACGGTATCTTTCATCACTTGCGTGTCGTCGTCGTTTACTTCTTCTTCAAAAGTAAAGCCGTATTGAAAGCCCGAGCAACCGCCACCGCTAACAAACACGCGTAGTTTAAGGTCTGGGCTGCCTTCTTCGTCAATCAATTCTTTTACTTTTTTGGCGGCATTATCAGTAAATACCAATGGGGTTGGCATTTCTACATCGGGCAAATCGGTTACTGCGTTCATTTTTTACTCCTTAAACTACTTAATACTTAAATTGTAGACTTAAACTTGGGGCTAATGTTCAATATTACAAGTTATAGCACATCATCCGCTGCGCCATCACCCAAATAAATGAGCTTGCCTTCTATCACCGCGCCCGTGTGCATCTCGAGTGACTTGTAATATAAATCGCCGGTAATACGTGCTTTGGTTTGCAGCTCGATAAAATGGCTGGATTTCACAGGGCCAATCACTTTGCCATTAATCACGATTTTAGCGGCGGTAACAGCGCCTTCTATTTTGCCATGCTCGCTTAATATTAATGTGCTTGGCGTGCCATTTTGCTCGCTCACACTGCCACGAATGGCGCCATCTACACGCAAACCACCATTAAAATGCAAATCGCCTTCTATACGGGTTTCTACGCCTACAAGCGTATCAATACGACTATCAATTTTGTTGGCTTTTTTAAAAAACATAGGCATTCCTTAACTATTTTGCTAAAACCATTATTTTGATTTTCTGCCGACCATATTTTTGTAAAAGAATAAATCTTCTTTTATCTTA
>JANXWL010000098.1 GCA_025351225.1 Methylotenera sp.
AGCTCCATGGCATACACTTTGTCAGATTGTTTTGTGCGAAATTCAGCTAATTTTTTGGCTAAAGATGCATCGCTATTCGCCAAAATACTCACCGCAAAGAGTCCAGCATTAGCTGCGCCTGCATCGCCAATGGCAAACGTAGCCACTGGGATGCCTTTAGGCATTTGCACAATTGATAACAATGAATCTTGACCTTGCAAATGCTTGCTTGGCACTGGCACGCCTAATACTGGTAACGTAGTTTTTGCTGCCACCATACCAGGCAGATGCGCCGCGCCACCCGCGCCAGCAATAATAATTTGGTACCCATCTTTAGCTGCGTTTTCGGCAAATTGAAACATTAAATCGGGTGTGCGATGCGCAGAAACTACTTTAGCTTCATAAGCTACGCCAAAATCGGCCAACATTTGCGCAGCATTTTTCATCACTGGCCAATCGCTGTCAGACCCCATAATGATGGCTACTAATGGTTTATTCATTGCAAGATTCTCATTAAAAAGTGTTCTTTAAATTACAATTAAATTATCTCTATGGATGAGTTCTGACTCTTCCACATAGCCCAAAATTTTCTCAATTTCACTGCTGGCTTTGCGCTTAATACGGCTGGTATCTGCCGAATTATAATTCACAATACCGCGCGCGACCTCAATACCAGCCTCATTCACACAGGCTACCACATCACCGCGTTCAAAACTGCCTTGCACCGCTAATACGCCGATTGAAAGCAAGCTTTTACCATCTGTTTTTAGCACCTTAACCGCGCCAGCATCTAGCACCAGCTTGCCGCCCACACGCAAATGGTCGGCCAACCATTGTTTTTTGGCAATGGTTTTAATTTGGGTGGATTTTAAGTGTGTGCCAATTGCTTCACCATTTGCAAGTCGCAATAAAACATCACGCTCGCGACCCGATGCGATGACAGTATGCGCGCCGCTATTGGCTGCGCGCTTGGCAGCGAGTATTTTGGTGAGCATGCCGCCTGTGCCAACATTGCTACCTGCACCGCCAGCCATTTGTTCTAACGCAACATTGCCCGCGGTCTCAAAATTGATGAGTTTCGCATCTTTGTCTTTACGTGGGTCGGACGAGTATAAACCTTGCTGATCGGTTAAAATCACCAGCGCATCAGCCTCGATTAAATTGGCTACCAATGCGGCTAATGTATCGTTATCGCCAAAACGAATCTCCTCAGTGACTACCGTATCGTTCTCGTTAATAATAGGAATCACGCGTAAATCGAGTAGCGTTTTAAGTGTTGAACGCGCGTTTAAATAGCGCTTTCTGTCGCGCAAATCATCGTGGGTAAGCAATATCTGCGCGGTATGCAGACCATGTTGTGCAAAGCAACTTTCGTACATTTGCACCAAACCCATTTGGCCTACCGCGGCGGCGGCTTGTAGTTCGTTCACTTCTACTGGGCGTTGTTTCCAACCTAAACGCTGCATGCCCTCGGCCACTGCACCACTTGAAACCAGCACCACTTGCTTGCCAGTTTTCACCAATTCACTAATTTGCGCCGCCCAAGCAGCAATCGCAGCGCGGTCTAAACCCTCGCCGTTGTTGGTCACTAGGCTAGACCCGACTTTTACAATCAGCGTTTTGCTATTCAGTAATAGAGACTTGCTCATTTTGCTGGCTATTATCTTCTAGGGCTAATTTTTTAACTTCATCCAAGTGGTCCATAATCGCGTAGGTTAATTCTTTGCAACCCACACCACTAATGGCAGAAATGGCAAATACATGGCCTTTCCAGCCGTAATCTTTTACAAACTTTTTAACTACATCTGCGCTATCTTGCAGCATATCGGTTTTGTTTAAAACCAACCAGCGCGGCTTGTTATAAAGCGCTTCATCGTATTTTTTAAGCTCATTCACGATGGCTTTAGCCTCAGCTACTGGGTCAGTTGCTTCGTCAAATGGCGCAATATCTACCAAATGTAACAATAAAGAAGTCCGTGCCAAGTGGCGTAGAAACTGGTGCCCAAGCCCTGCGCCTTCTGCCGCACCCTCAATTAAACCTGGCACATCGGCGATGACAAAGCTGCGTTCTGCATCCACCCGCACCACGCCTAAATTAGGGTGTAGCGTGGTAAATGGGTAGTCGGCTACCTTTGGTTTTGCGGCAGAAACGCTGCGAATAAACGTCGATTTCCCTGCGTTAGGCATACCCAGCAAACCCACGTCTGCCAATACTTTAAGCTCCATATACAGCTCAAACTCTTCGCCTGGCTCGCCCTTAGTGCATTGGCGAGGTGAGCGATTGATGGACGATTTAAAATGCACGTTGCCCAAGCCATTATTGCCGCCTTTGGCCAGCATCACCTGTTGGCCATGCTCAGCCAAATCAACAATCATTCGCTCTGTAGCTTTATCAGAAATCACCGTACCAACTGGCACGCGCAAAATAGTATCTTCCCCCTTTGCGCCATAGCATTCTGCACCACGGCCATTTTCGCCGCGTTGGCCGCGGAATGTGCGGGTATAGCGATAATCCACCAGCGTATTAATGTTGCGATCGGCCAGCGCATAGATTGAGCCGCCCTTGCCGCCATCGCCACCATTAGGGCCGCCCATCGGCTCATACTTCTCACGACGGAACGTGGCAACGCCATTGCCACCGTCGCCCGCGTAGACCTTAATCGTTGCTTCATCAATAAATTTCATATGTAGAGTGTACCAAATCCAAGGTATACCAAATAAACAGTGTACCAAATAAAAAAGCCCCATCAAACGATGAGGCTTTATTAATTCAAAAATTCCTATACAGCAACAATATTCACCAACTGGCGACGTAGCGCGCCTTTAATACAAAAAGTCACCTTACCATCGATTTTTGCAAATAATGTGTGGTCTTTACCCATGCCTACGTTTTCGCCAGCATGCATTTTAGTGCCGCGTTGGCGCACAATAATACTACCAGCAGAAACCACTGTTTCGCCAAATGCTTTAACGCCTAAACGTTGTGAGTGTGAATCGCGACCGTTACGTGAACTACCGCCTGCTTTTTTGTGTGCCATGATTAATCCTTGGTTTTAACTTAATAACAACTAACTAATTAATTTTTGCTAATTATTTAGCTGCAATGGTATCAATTTGAATTTCAGTAAAACTTTGGCGATGGCCTTGTGTTTTACGATAATGTTTACGACGACGGAATTTAAAAATCATCACTTTATCTGCACGGCCATGAGAAAGCACTGTTGCGCTTACTTTAGCACCAGCCACCAAAGGCGCGCCGATTGTGGTTTTTTCGCCATCAGCAATCATCAACACTTTGTCGATAACCACTTTGCTGCCTACATCACCTAATAGTTTTTCAACTTTAAGTCTTGCACCAGCCTCTACTTTATATTGTTTGCCACCTGTTTTAATTACTGCGTACATGGTTTTAGCCTTGTTTCTACACTTCAAATGAATCGCGCATTATACTTAAATTACAAGATATTGCAAACGCTAATTATGCGATTTATTCAGCCAAAGCCTAGCACACGCTGTGATAAAATACGCACAATCTTTAAACGGTTTATTTAGCTTTGAACAAATAGTGACTTTAAACAACATTCAAACTTTCATAGCACGCGACATGCAAGCGGTCGACACCGTAATCCGGCGCTCGCTGCATTCTGAAGTCGTGCTCATTAACACCATTGGTGAGCACATTATTGGCGGCGGCGGCAAGCGCCTGCGACCTGCGCTGGTGTTGATGTCAGCGGGCATATTTCAGCCTGTTAATTCTCAGCACCACGAGCTTGCTGCCATTGTAGAATTCATCCACACTGCCACGCTATTGCACGATGATGTAGTAGATGAGTCGGCCCTGCGGCGCGGCAAAAGCACGGCAAACCACTTGTTTGGTAACGCGGCTAGCGTGCTAGTAGGCGATTTTTTATATTCGCGTGCGTTTCAAATGATGGTAAAACTGCAAAACATGCGCGTGATGCAAATTTTATCTGAGGCGACTAATATCATATCCGAAGGCGAAGTGTTGCAGTTGATGAGTATTCACAACGCCGACGTAACCGAGCAAGAGTATTTAAAAGTGATTCACTTTAAAACCGCCAAATTATTCGAAGCCGCAACGCGTTTAGGCGCAGTAATCAGCGGCGCAAGTAACACAGATGAAACCGCCCTAGCGCAATACGGCATGCGGCTTGGAACGGCGTTTCAACTAATTGACGATGTGCTAGATTTAAGCGGCGATGTAAACCAAATTGGCAAAAATTTAGGTGATGAC
>JANXWL010000099.1 GCA_025351225.1 Methylotenera sp.
TCAATGAATCAATGTAATTAATTAAAAATAGTGTTTTGTATTGTTACAGCATTGTTTTTACTCGTACAGAAGCCATTAAATGTGTACTCTGGATCCCAACTCAATGACGCTATTGCTGGGAATATTAAAGTAACTTACGACGCTGCCAGCATTACGTGACATCACTGCAAACAAATCATCACGCCATTTTGCCATGCTGCCGCCAGGCCCAGAGATAATGGTCTCGCGGCTAATAAAGTAAGAGGTGGTGAATGGATCTAATGTTGTATTGCCAAGTGCAAGCTGCGTTAATGCTTTTGGAATGTCTGGGTTTTCCATAAAGCCAAAATGTACTACCACCTGCCAAAAGCCCGCACCCATCTCGCTAATTTGCAAACGCTTATCCAATGCTACTAAAGGTGTTTCGGCGAACGCAACCGTTAATATGACATTTGTTTGATGTAACACTTGGTTATGTTTTAAATTGTGCATTAATGCTTGCGGTACGGTATCGGGGTTTCTGCATAAAAATACGGCCGCGCGTTCTATTCGGGCTTTTGTGTTGTTAGCAAGACTAGTCACAAAGTCTTCTAGTTTTGGGTCGTTCTGGTGTATGCATTGCAGTAAAATTTCGCGCCCTTGTTTCCACGTCCACATCACCACCACCAAGCCGCTCGCTAAGGCAATTGGAAACCAGCCACCTTTAAAAAACTTAACAGAGCAAGAGGCTAACAGTAATACATCCAATAAAATAAATGCACTAGTGGCACCTAACACCAGCCACAGGGGGTATTTCCAGTGATGGCGCAGCACAAAGTAGGTGAGTATGGTAGTAATTAGCATAGTACCCGTCACCGCAATCCCATAGGCTGATGCAATAGCTGACGAGTTTTGAAAGGCGATTACTGCGATGATGACGGCAATTAATAATAGCCAATTAATGGCGGGAACGTAAATTTGGCCAGATTCGCTGGCTGATGTGTGGCGTATTTGCATGCGTGGTAAAAAGCCTAATTGAATCGCCTGTTGCGTAATAGAGTAAGCCCCAGAAATAACCGCTTGCGAGGCAATGATAGTGGCAAAAGTAGCCAATATGACAGCAGGTATTAGCAAGCTTGGTGGAAAGGATAAATAAAATGGATTGCTGACTGCGGCAGGGTTTGCCAACAACAATGCGCCTTGCCCTAAATAATTGAGTGCTAAGCCTGGCAGCACTAAACACATCCACGCAATACGAATGGCTGGTTTGCCAAAGTGACCCATGTCAGCATATAAAGCCTCTGCACCAGTAATAGCAAGCGTAACTGCACCCACTGCCAAAAATACGCCAGTGCCTCTATCAGCCAAAAAGTGCAGTGCATACAGTGGGTTAAGTGCAGTTAAAATGATTGGATTTTTAGTGATATGGTAAAGACCCACCGCACCCAACACAGCAAACCATACAATCACAATAGGGCCAAAAAACTTTCCGACTGTATTAGTACCGTATTGTTGAAACATAAATAATGCAATTAAAATGGTAATTGAGATTGGAATGACAAATTGCGACAGGTTAGGCGCAATCAATTGCATACCTTCAATTGCTGATAATACTGATATGGCGGGTGTTAAAATACTATCGCCATAAAATAAGGCCGCACCAAACACACCTAAAGCCAGCAACATTTTTTGGCGTGTAGGCGTTGCTTTTGCAGTTGAAACAGCTAATGCCAGCAAAGCCATGATGCCGCCCTCACCGCGGTTATCAGCGCGTAATACTAATGTGACATACTTTAATGTAACCACTAACATTAACGCCCAAAATACTGCAGAAATTGCGCCGATGATGTTGGCTTGGGTAAGCGCAATGCCTGTAGAGGCGCTAAAAATGGTTTGAATGGTATACAGTGGACTAGTGCCAATATCGCCATATACCACGCCGATAGCGCCTAATGTGAGTGCGGCTAGACTTTTTGAGTGTGTGCTTTTTATTGGTGTACTTTTTATTGATGTACTGGTAAGAGGTGTGCTCATGATTTTTGAAAGTGACCTTAAAATAAATATAAGGTCATTAAATCAGCAGGGGTATATCAATCGCATAAACAGCTAACTATTAAGTAAATTATTTAGTCATTTATTTTTTTAAAGTTTTTTATGTCGCAGCTAGCCTGTAGCCAATACCCACTTCAGTTAAGATATAACGTGGTGTGGCTGCATTTTTTTCTAATCGCGCGCGTAATCGTCCCATGTGTATGCGTAAATAATGTGTGTCGTCGACATACTCTGCACCCCAAACCTCAGTCAGCAGTTGACGATGTGATAATACTTTGCCTGGTTTTTTAGCTAAACTAAACAATAGCTTAAATTCAATTGGCGTCAGGTGTAGCACTTGGTTGTTCAGTTGCACGATTGAATTAGCACTATCGATGGTTAAATCATCCAATTTAAAAATATCGTCACGCAACGTCATCATGGCGGTATGTTTAAGCGAAACTTTGATGCGAGCAAGCAGCTCATTCACACCAAACGGTTTTGCTAAATAATCGTCAGCACCTAAGTTAAAACAATCTACTTTTTCTTGCTCTGATTGCCTTGCCGATATTACCAGTATTGGAATATCTGAGTTTTTGCGAACATAGGCGATAAAATCACGCCCATCGCCATCGGGTAAATTTAAATCTAATAACAGTAACGCGGGTTTATGCTCACTTAATAATTGCTTGCCTACTGCAATGGTAGAAGCACTAAGCGTTTGATAACCACTGGCTTTTAGGCTGGATTGCAAAAACTGACTAATCTGCAAGTCGTCTTCAACAATTAAAATTAAAAGTTTATCAGGCATCAATATAACCACTATTTTCAGCAACAAAACTTAAACTTGCACATGTACCGCCACCAGTTCTGTTGTTGATGCTGAAAATGGCATTATGCGATTTTGCGATTGCTTGTACAATCGATAAGCCTAAACCAAAACCTTTAGAACTGCTGGTAGTAAATTTTTTAATATTAGCTACTTGAAATGCCTCGCTAAAGCCTGTTCCGCGGTCTTTTACGCTAATATTGATGCGGCCATCCGTTTTAGTGACATCAATCACTATAGGCTCCTCTACAGATTTGCCAAGTCCAATTTCTTGGTTTAAATGGATTGACTGCATTTGTGCCTGTTTTGCGTTATCAATTAGGTTGACTAAAGCCTGAGTGAGTAAGCTCGCATTAGCTTTAATTAATAGCTCTGGTTCGTTAATGTTAATTTCTAAATTAATGGGTTCATTGCGATTTTTATACAGCGCAGCCACCACACCAATTAATTCTTCTGGTGATTGCCAATCCATTGGAATGGCTTGTAAAGTACTCGATTCCAGCCGAATAAGCGAAAGTATATTCTCAGTCGTACTGGCCAAATACTGGGCTTGAGAGGCAATAAGTGCCGTTAATTGCGTGGTTTGCGCAGGCGAAATATTGGCTTGCTGTAATGTAGTGGCAGCACCTAAAATAGCCGTAAGTGGTGTGCGCATATCGTGCGAAATACTCGCCAGCAAAGCACTTTGAATGGCTTCTGTTTGCGCAATGAGTTCTGCACTTTTTACTTTATCTATATTAACAAGTCGTTGATGCGCAAGCGATATTTGATCGACACACGATTTAATCGCAGTGTAAATTTCAATGCTACTACCTTGGCTATCTTCATTATCAATATTGCCAACGACTAAAATAGGATCAATGCTTGCGTCTTGATTGGGTAAACGGATAAATGGTATTAACCAATACGCACAGTGTGACCAGTAATCGGTATAAGGGCTAATTGGCTTACCATTGGCAGATACCCATTGCAATAAGTGATTGTCTGGCATTTGCATGGCATTAGACTGGCTAGTGATTGAATAATCGCTATTTGTTTGTGACGGGTTTGTTTGTTCATGGCTTATTAGCGCAATAGCAAAGGGTTTATCAAATTCGGTTTGTAGTAACTGGCAAGTGTCTTGCAATAAGCTACTGGCATCAGTTGCCAGCGCGAGATTTTCAGCCAAGGTTCTGGCAAATTGTGCATGTTTTGTTGCCGTGGCGGATTGCAAGGTTTGAAATTTTAGTTGTTTCACAAGCGAGGTGATGACTAATGAAACAATTAAAAAGCAGATTAAGCTCGCTAACGATTCAATATGCGCGACTTCAAAGGTATAGCGCGGCTCGGTAAAGAAGTAATTAATGGCCAAAAAAGCAAGTAATGCGGTGCTGATGGCCACTATAAACTCACAACAATAAGCCGCAGTGACTACAACTAGTAAATACAACAAAGTAACGCCTGTAACGCCCAGTGTAGTAAAAAAATTGATATTAACAGCCGTTGCTATGCTGAGAAAAACCAGCATGCTCAACAATTGTAAGCACAGTTTTTGCATTTCTAGAGCTCCTGAATTCATATAATGAATTGGAGTTTACGGGTTTAGTGTATCAATCGCATAAATATGGCACCCATTTATAATTGGTATCATTGAGATTGTTTTATTGAGCCTCATCTTTAGGTGTCTCGGTAGTTAGCGCTGATGCAACTTCAGGATTTTCTGGCCATATATTTTGTAAATCACCTTGCATCATTAATTTTCTACTCTGCGGCGTTTCTAGGCTCACACGGCCTATCGCACCACTTCTATAGTCCGTTAAAAAAGCCACTGCCGTTTTTTCCATATCCCACAAGCCGTCATGACGCTTGTAGCTACGGCGCTTGGCGATAGCTTCTAATAAATCCACGCCGTCCATTTCAGCCACATTTAACTTCATTGTATCTAGTTTGTAGCGTGCATTAATTAAATCAGGATAGTTTTGCAGTAAATTATCTGCCAAAAAAATCGCTACATCTTCATCAATTACCGCATTACGACCTATGGCGTGGCTGGCGGCCAGCATATAACCATCGCTCTCATAGGCGATTTTTGGCCACATCATCCCAGGCGTATCGGTGATGCTAAAAGTGGCGTCTAACTCAAAGCGTTGCTGACTTTTGGTGACAGCAGGCTCGTCGCCCACTTTGGCCACACGGCGATTGAGCAGGGCGTTCATTAACGTGCTTTTGCCAACATTGGGGATGCCCATAATTAGCGCCCGCAACGGCTTTAAATGCGTGCCACGGTGCGGTGTAATTTTACGGCAAACGGCAGGGACTTTTTTCGCATCACCCGCTTTTTTACAAGACAGCGCAACGGCTTTGGTATTGGGCAAGCTGTTGAAATAGTTTAGCCAGGCCTCAGTTGCTTTTGGGTCTGCAAGGTCGGCTTTATTCAGAATTTTCAGGTTCGGTCGTTGGCGAAACAGGCGCATTTCATTAATCACAGGGTTATGGCTTGCCTCTGGAACTCTGGCATCCAATACTTCAATCACCATGTCGGTGAATTCCATGGTTTCTTCAGCCTTCTTACGAGCTTGGGTCATGTGACCCGGGTACCATTGAATTGCCATATTGTTTCGCTTTCTCATCAATTCTGACTTTGTTGCCTGCGCCTCGCCGTACAAAAACGTACTGTCTTCGGCTTGTCGCCTTGTCATCTCTTGATGATTAAAGCGAAATTTACATAGGCATAATCATGTATTTTAACATTAGCAACTCAATTCAAGTTTTATTCTGTTAATTGAATTATTTAAGTTTTAATCAGACCGTCCAGCATCTTGCCATTAGCACTTTCTGGAAATAAGGTTTTGGCAACCAGCGTATTATCTAGGCCAAAACTGGCGCTGGTAAGCGATGCGATGAGTGTATCTAAGTTGGTGGTGGGTTTTAAATCGCGGTTTTCATATAAATTACTTTGACTCAAACCTGGCCAATCAGCAATGACACGTCCACCGTTTACATCGCCGCCTAAAATCACCACAGCCGAGCCCGTACCGTGATCGGTGCCACCTGTGCCATTAGCTGCGGCAGTGCGGCCAAACTCAGTGGCGACGATAATCGTGGTTTGTTGCCAAGTGTCACCTAAACCATCGCGCATTGCAGCAATCAGTTGGTCTAATGATGTTAATTGGCGGCTTAAGCGTGCCTCTTGTCCGCTATGCGTATCCCAACCACCCGTTTCTATCATGGCAATGCGCGGACCGTTGGCTTTACTGAGAAATGATGCTGCTAATTTTCCTAGGCTCGCCAGGTCTTGCTTGGCACTGGCGTCATCTGCCATATTATTGGCTTGCATGGCGGCTTGCCAGATTGGGTTTAATTGTGCATCTTCAGCATAGAGTTGCCCAACACGCAGCAGCAAATCATCTGGCGCTTGTGGCAAATGTGACGCTGCATAAGAACTGACATCCATCTTGCCGCGTAACGCCATTGGGATAGTGGCGGCAAATGCGATAGCCTCGTTTTGCACTTTGGGCAACAGCGTAAGTAAGCGGTTCATCCAACCATCTTTTAGTTGATAAGCCGTACTGCTACCCGTTTCCAGTACGTTTTGTGCATCAAAATGCGAGCGGTCACGATAAGGCGATGCCACTGCCTGCACAAATAAAGCTTGGCCTGCAGTATATAGTTTGGCAGTTTCTGTGAGTGATGGGTGTAGCGCAAACATGCCGTCTAGCTTAGTGGCTTGGGCAATATCGATTGCTAGTGCGCCACGTAGTTTGGCATAAACAGGGTCAGCGTAGGGAATCACAGTATTTAAACCATCGGCCGCACCGCGCTGAATGATAAAAATAAAGCGACGGTCAGTATTAGCGGCTGCAAAGCTAATATTTGGCAAGGCAAACATCGCGCCACTCATGGCTGTATAGCGTAAAAAGTCCCTACGGTTCATATTGCCTCCTCAAAAACCTATCTTCTTAAAAACTCGGGACAAACGAGTAACAGTGCCAAGCCCGTGGTTGCGCTCTCGGCACGGCTTATTTGTGTGAGTGTTGCAGGGCTGATTGCGCCTAACAGCAGTTTATCGGCCAAAGTTCTCGCGTCTAATTTATCGCCCAATGGCGCTGCCAAGCGTTGTGCCATTTCTACGCGACGCAGTAAAGCGTTGGGCGCCGCCCAAGTGTCAGCGATGTCGTCATAGCCCGCTGGTGAGCCTGGTTTCCAAACGGGCTGACCAAGTTCGTTGAGTATTTGCGCTACGTTGATGCCATCCAGATTGTTTCTGCCAAGTCCGCGTAAGCTTGAAACCAGCCATTCCCAAGGCGTTTTGAATTTGGCTGG